>CAMORY010000028.1 GCA_946624395.1 uncultured Clostridia bacterium
AAATATCCTTTTTAAAGAAAAACACTAAAGCAGCCCCCGAAGTCGTTGCTAAAAATATTATCGCAAACCCTAATATCGTCATCCAAACGGTACTCATAACATCTCCTTTGTACAAACCTGCTTTTTTTATAAGTTTACCCTATATTATACGTTCAGGTCAACTTTTTAGTTCGCCGAAACACGTTTATATGTTTTAGCGGCGCGGGATTCTTCCCGCGCCGCTAAAAAAATTACGGTTTTTAAATGGCTGCGTTTACGGTAAAACTACTCGGAAGCGAGTTTTGCCGCTCTTCTTCTTTCCGCCCGCTGTCTGCGGCGAGTTTCCGCCGCCGCTTCTTTTTCACGCCTGTTGTTTTCTATAGCGACGTCAATAAGACCTTTTGCCGTTTCGTACGCGGCGACGTCGATAACCTTGATTTCCGTATCCTTAACGGCGATTTTACTTTCCGCGTCGTTTTTGCGGTACTGTTTTACAAGGTCGTTTTCAAGATGAAATTTAGCAACTGTTATGCCGCGTTTTACCGTAAGGCGCATAACGGACTTTTTATCCGCTTTAACCTGAACTTCGGTTTTGGTACGGTTTTCTTCGGCGTTCTCTTTACCCATACCGTAAGCGAGCAATCCGTCGAAAAACCCTTTCTGTTCCTGCGAAAGTTCCGCGTAATTCTCGTCCAGCGTTTTGCGCGACGCTTTAGGCACGATAACGGAGTTTTCGTCCGCTTGAACAACAGTCGAGGTTGCCGCCCCTTCATTTACTGCGGTTTCACGCAAAGCAGCGCCCTTATAGCCCACGGGCAACAGCATCATTCCCTTTGGCACCAAAGTGTACTCCGGTGTTTCGCCCGCAGCGGCTTTATTGTTTTTCGCCCGTTTCCTGCGGGAAAATTTTACTATCGCCAAGATAATAAAGCACACAAGCAGAAACGCGAGTATCGCGGTATCCACCCCCAAAAGTATAGCGACTAAAGTTTCGTTTTCGGAAACGACGCCCGCTAATAAATTAACCAACATTTTCCTTCCTCCGTTTTTTTATTTTTCCGCGTACTCGTCGCGAATTTTCTTAATAAGAATTATGATAAAGATAAACCCGAAAGTTGTCGTTCCCGCTATTATAAGCCAGAAGAACCACCCCGCAAAATACGAGTTCCCCACCGTGTCGATTTCGATAGGCGTTATTGCGCGTTGCAGAATAACCATCGTTTCGGTATCGTTTACTATGTGGAAATTATCTTTATCCGCACCGCCATATTCGGCTTGTATCGTAAAACTGCCCGCGTTTATTCGTTCCGTATAGACTACAGCGGGCGCGCTTTCGGGTACTACTTCCGCGCTTTGCCACGCCACGGTAGGCGTTTTCTGCGTTCCGTCGTAAGTTGCCGTAAGATTATCCCACTCCAAGGCTACCACCGCTTTCTTTATTTCGTATTCTTTCGTCGTTATAACAAGGCTTCCAATCTCGAAATTACTGCCGTCCGCAACACTTATCAAAGCCGTTGCAACGTAATCGTTCGCGGCGTTTTTGAATTCCTTGTTTACGATAACGTCCAGATGAACGACCATATCGTACGTTGTTTTGCCCGTTGCGGTTATACTCTGAACCGTTCCGTTATACGTATAATCGTTATCGCTCCACTCGATTGACTCAACGATAACGGCGCTCGCGGTAAAATAGCCTTTATGCCATATTACTACGTAGTTGCTTAACAAGTCCGTATCGTAATATTCTTCCTGATTGTGTCCGAAAACTATTACGTAATAACTTTGCCCCGCTGCGCTGTATGGCAACCAGTCGCTTTCAAGCACTACGGTGTGTAGCATCTCGTAAACGTAATCGGCATCGTCTGCGGGGATAGCGTCATTTACGCTTTCGTAAATACACCAACTTAAAGCCGCTTCTTGTCCGTATTGGGCAGACCCTTCCAAATGCACCAAAAGATTGAACCTGTGTATCGTGGCTGTCGCCGCCATAAAAATAAGGTTAAAGTTATCCTTATCCGCCCCGTCGTAAGTCGCACTAACCGAATACGTGCCTGCGTTTATCATCTCGCCGTAATTTACGGTTATTTCTCCCATCGGCAACACTTCGCACTCGCCCCAACTCGCCGTAGGCTCTTTAGGCGTACCGTCGTAAGTAAAAACCAAATCGCTCCATGCGACAGTTGCCGTCGCTTGTCTGATTACGTAGCTTTTAGTTGTTATAACGCCGTAGCCGAATTGTATGTTTTCCGCGTCCTGTTCGCTTATCGCCGCCGTGGCAATGTAATCGTACGCGGCGTTTTTGAATTCTTTATTCACCGTTATTTCAAGCACTATTCTGCCGCCGAAATCGGTCAAGCCTTCCGCTGTAATTGTCTGCTCCGCCGCGTTATAGGTATAATCGTTTTCGCACCACTCTATCGAAACCACGTTGGCTTTAGAAGGATAAAAAATCGCTTTATGCCACTCCGATATATAGTTCGGCATAAGTTCGTAATCATCATAAACGCTTTCGCTATGCCCCGCCAAATAAGCGAAATACGCTTGGTTTAAGCGGCTTGTCGGCGTCCAGGTGGTTTCAAACGCCACCGAATTGATTTGCGCGTTTATATATTCCATTTCGGCATCGGGTATAGGTCCGCTCAGGCTCTTGTGGATAAGCGCTTTTATTATCGCTTGGTTGTTGTACGAAGCGCGCACACTTAAACTTATCCATACTCTTACCCTTTCGATAGTAAACAGTTCAATCGGATTGATTATTTCGAAATTGACGCTGTCTTCGCCGTTATAAATTGCATTTACCGTATAAAACCCCGCGTTTATTCTCTCCGCGTACTCGACTTCGGGTTCGCCCGAAGGCATAATTTCAGCGGAAACCCACGCCACGGACGGGTCTTTCTGCGTGCCGTCGTAAGTATGCGTTAAATCACTCCACTCTACCGTCATCGGAATTCTGGTTATAGTATACGGATAAGAAACGTTTTTCATATCGTAATTAGCCCTGACCGTAGCGTTTGCCGCGCTGAACCCGTATACGATAAACTTATACGGCGTGTCCGAAGCGTTTACGGCTTTACCGCCGCCCGTAATCGGAACAAGTTTATCATTTCCCACTACGTTGGTAAATTCCGCTTTCACGTTATACGGCTGACCGTTATAAGGCCTCGTTCCGCCTGCGGTATTGCTTAGTTTATATTCGTCGATAAAATTCACTTCCAACTGTCTTGGGCTTATAACAAGATACGCTACGGAAGAGACCGCCTCTATATAGTTTGCGGTTTCCGCACCGTACGCGCGCACCGCGTATCTGCCCGCGTTTATCGGCGCGGTCGCCGTCCACGCCCCGCTTTCTTCTTCGTCGTTATACTGAATTACGTACGAATAATTCCCCACAGGATTACCGCTTGCCGTTTCCACCGCCGTTGCGGTGATAGGACTGTACGAATTGCCGTAAATACGTTCTTCTAATTCGTTCAAATCGGAAACGTTATCAAGCGTAAGAATTACTTCCTGTTTACCCTGACCTGCGCCGTCGGCTTTAGCAATTTTCGTATCTGATATAACGCTTACTACAGCCTGACTGAAAAGCGCCGCGGCACATAAGAAAATCACTGTCAATATAGTTATCAACAGCGATTTTCCGAAAAATTTTTTATTCTGTTTTCCCATATTATTTCTCCCCATCGTGTCGCTATATATTATTCTCTTTCTCTTTATTCAATTCTTCTCCTAAACTTATAATAATTATAAATGAAAAGACACACGCTTGACAATGGCTGTGTGTTGCAAAAAGTTGCTGTTTTGTCGCGTTTAAGCCTTTTGCCGCCGTTTTTTCACGAAAAACAGCACACGTGCAACATAAACAGCGCCGCGGACGAACCGTCCGCGGCGCTGTTTTATTCTTAAAACACAGTATTTTTATTCCGTATCCGTTTCGGTTGAAACTACGGAGTTGATTTTAAGTTCGTCTGCGTTGCAGCCCGTTTCTTTATTCCTGAAAAACACAAAATACACTATTACTGCAAGCGCCATAATACCGAACGCCGTGGCGACTATGCCGAGCCCGTCCAGAGAAAACTTTCTGCCGCCGTCCGACGGAAAAACTATATCGATTACGCCGAAAATTTCTATCACTATTATAAGCAACGGCGTTATGTATTTAAGCATAAATGCAAATACTCGTCCTGTTTTACCGAGCGACAGCCCTTCGTTTTCGAGTTGTCTGTAAAGATATCCGCTACTAAAAGTTTCTTTAGCGGTCTTACCTTTAAATGCAAACCAGCCGAGCGCAAGACAAGAACCAAGCGCGCAGAGCGGCATTAACACGGTGTTTGACACAAGGTCGAAAAAATCCAGAAGATTCTGCCCGCAAAGCGTCAGCCCCGTTTTGTCGTTAATTGCGTATCCCAAAGAAATGCCTATCGGTACGGAAATAAGGAAAGTAATCGTTCCGACGATAGTTATCGCTTTCTTTCTGCGTACGTAAAACTTTTGTATAATGAATTGGGTTACCACTTCTAAAAGCGAAATTATCGAAGTCAGCGCCGCTATAACCACCATACCAAAAAACAAAAACGATACGATATTACCGACGACCCCGAGCGTTTCAAAAACCGTAGGCAGAGACGAAAACAGTAAAACTACGCCGTTATTCTGAAGCGACACGCCCGTTTTCGCCTGATAATGGTATATTGCGGGGAAAATAGCCAGCCCCGCAAGCAGCGCGACCAGAGTATCGAAAATCGCTATGTACATAACCGAACGCCCGACCTTTACCTTTCGACCCGTG
>CAMORY010000029.1 GCA_946624395.1 uncultured Clostridia bacterium
ACCGCAGAGTGTAGTTTTTCGAAAACGGTTTTGGCTTTAATAAGCGCGTTTTCGTAAAAGGTCTTGCCCGTCTCTTCAATCTCGAAATCGCCGAAATCCTTATACCCTACTATTTCGTAATCGGGTAGCATTTCCGCAATTTCGCGTATTTTATGCCTGTTTCCCGACGCTAAAATTATACGTTTTTTATCCATTTTTAACCGCCTTTACGCTTTCGGACAGTTTAACGTAATCCAAAGCGGACAGCGTTTCGCCACGAGAGGTCAAAGGTACGCCCGCTTTAGTTAGTGCCGTTTCCGCCTGAACGCGGGTTAATTTTAAGCCGTTGATAAGGTTATTTACAAGCATTTTTCGGCGACTACTAAACCCCGCGCGCACTATGTCCCGTACGGCGACTAAATCCGCGCCCGCAAACTTATTCTTTTCTATATCTATTTTAACCACAGCGGAATCCACGTTCGGCACGGGCGTAAACTTTTCCCGCGGGACTTTTAATACGGTTTTTGCGCCGCCGCGCAAATTTATCGCAACCGTTATAGCGCCGTAATCGGAACTTGCGGGGGCGGCCGAAAACCTTGCCGCCACTTCTTCCTGAACCATTATCGACATAGACGTGAGATTTACGGCGTTTTCAAGAAAATTCATAACAATCGGCGTAGTGATATAATAAGGCAGATTTGCGACGATTTTATACTCGCCGCCGAGTGATTTTTCAATATCGGAAATCTTTTCCTTCATTACGTCCTTAAAAACTATCCCGACGTTATTTAAGCCGAACAGCGTATCGTCTAACACGGGTTTTAACCTTGTATCTATTTCGTACCCGATTACCCGCTTTGCGCATTTTGCGAGTTGGCGGGTGAGTGCGCCCGCGCCAACGCCTATTTCAAGCACGGTGTCGTCAGGGGTTATTCCCGCCTTTTCCACTATTTCGGAAAGCAACTCTCCGTCGGTCAGAAAGTTCTGCCCGAACGCTTTTTTAAGGGTTAATTTATGTTCCGCTAAAATATATTTCAAAGGTTTTTCCATAATTTTACAAAAAACGAATTATTTTACTATTTTCGCGCACTCTAATACCGTAAGGCAACGCCTTAAATTACACTCAAGATAAAGAAACGCAAGGATATTCCTTGCGTTTTTAAGCGCGTATCTTTTTAAAAAGCGTAAGAGTGTTGTTATAAACCGCACTTTCGATTTCCGAAATCTCCGCGCCGCGAACTTTAGCAAGGCGTTCTACGATATACGGAATATTTGCGGGCGAATTTACCGTGCCGCGCACGGGTTCGGGCGCTAAATACGGGCTGTCCGTTTCGGTTAAAATCCTATCTAAAGAAACTGCCGCCGCGACTTCAACCGCGTTTTTCGCGTTTTTAAAAGTCAGCGTGCCGCCGAACGAGATATAAAGCCCTAATTTCAGTAGTTCTTTTGCCGTTTCTTTGCTTCCCGAATAGCAGTGCATAACGCCGCCGAACGTCAAGTTTTCTTTATTGTTTTTCAGTATTTCAAGCGCGTCGCCCATAGCGTCTCTGACGTGAATATTTACGGGCAATCTCGCTTCCTTTGCAAGGCGTATCTGGGAGGCAAAAAACTCTTTCTGTTTGTCCTTAAAGGTTTTATCCCAGTAATAATCGAGCCCTATTTCGCCTATCGCAACGCACTTGGGGTGCTTACAAAGTTCGGCTATTTTTTCAATATCTTTATCGGTTGCTTTTTCCACGTCCATCGGGTGAATACCCGCCGCAAAATACACGCCGTCATACTTTTCCGCCTGATTTTTTACAAGTTCGGAAGTAGCCGCGTCGCAACCAATATTTATAACTATTCCGACTTGCGCCGCGCGGAACTTTGCCACGATTTCGTCAAGATTATCCTTTAATTTTTCGTCGTCTAAATGACAATGGGTATCGACGAACATTAAAAGATTTCGCTCCCGTCTTCTATGTCCTTTTCGGGAGATAGGAACGCGATTTTACCTTCCGTATTTTCCGCGCAGACTATCATACCCTGACTTTCTATGCCGCATAATTTCGCGGGCTTTAAGTTTGCAACGATTACGAGTTTCTTGCCGATTAAATCTTCGGGCGAATAGTGTTTCGCTATGCCGCTTACCACCGTGCGGGTCTCACTCCCCACCTTTAAGGTAAGTTTTAAGAGTTTGTTGCTCTTTTCCACCTTTTCGCACGCTAAAACTTTCGCCACTTTTAACTGTACTTTTTCAAAATCTTCTATATCTATCATAGGTTTACTCGCTTTTTCGGGTTCTTTAAAGGCGCTCGTTTCTTTCGGCGCGCGTTCCGCCTGCATAGCGTTTACTTTATCCATAACCGCCTTTTGGTCAAGCCTTGCAAACAGTATTTCGGGCGTTTCTTTAACTTTCGTCTCGGTAAAGCCGCCGAACTTATCCAAGTCTTCAAAATCACGGAGTGAAAGCCCGAAATTCGCCGCGCCCTTTTCCGCGGTTTCCGGCATAAACGGATAAAGTAGCGAAAGTCCTATAACGATACTTTCGGTAAGGTTATATAAAACCGTCGCAAGCCTGTCCGCTTTTCCATCGTCTTTAGCGAGTATCCACGGCGCGGTTTCGTCAATATACTTGTTCGCCCTGCGGAACAGGTTAAATATTTCTTCCAAAGCGTCCGAAACACAGTAATCTTCCATTAACTTGCACACTTTACCGCAAGCGGAAATCGCCACGGCTTTAAGGTCGTTATCAACGTCTTCCGAAACGCCCTTGTCTTCCACCTTGCCGCCGAAATATTTATTACTCATAGCGACGGTGCGGTTGACGAGATTGCCTAAAACGTTGGCTAAATCTGCGTTCACCTTTTCGACAACGCTTTCCCACGAAATAAGCCCGTCAGAGCCCTGCGGCATTGCCGTTAAAACGTAATACCGCACCGCGTCCCTACCGAAAACGTCCACCAAATCATCGGCGTAGATTACGTTGCCCTTGGACTTACTCATTTTGCCGCCGTCCTGCAACAGCCAGCCGTGCCCGTAAACTCTTTTTGGTAGCGGCACGCCTAAAGCCATTAAAAAGATGGGCCAGTAAATGGTATGAAACCTTATTATGTCTTTACCGATAACGTGCAAGTCAGCGGGCCAGAGTTTATTAAACTGCGCCGAACTTGCCCCGTCCGCGTCGTAGCCCACGCCCGTTATATAGTTGGTAAGCGCGTCAAGCCACACATAAACTACGTGCTTATCGTCGAAATCCACGGGTATGCCCCACTTGAACGAACTGCGCGACACGCACAAGTCCTGAAGCCCCGGCTTTAAGAAATTGTTTACCATTTCGTTTTTGCGCGAAAGGGGTAAAATAAAATCGGGGTGTTCTTCGTAATATTTTAACAAT
>CAMORY010000030.1 GCA_946624395.1 uncultured Clostridia bacterium
ATCGGGGTCGCAGTTGGTGTCGGTGATTGCCACTACCGGAATATTAAGTTTATGCGCTTCTTCTACCGCTATATCTTCCTGGTCGGGGTCGACTACGAACATAACTCCGGGGAGTGTGCGCATTTCTTTGATGCCGCCGAGATTGGTTTCGAGTTTATCCCTTTCGGCTTTGAGTTTCATTACTTCTTTTTTGGGAAGAAGGTCAAATTCGCCCATCTTTTCCATATTGTTGAGTTTGTTGAGTCTGTCAATTCTCGACCTTATGGTTTTGAAGTTGGTGAGCGTGCCGCCGAGCCATCTGGAATTTACGTAAAATTCCCCGCATCTTTCGGCTTCTTCTTTGATAGCGTCCTGCGCCTGTTTCTTCGTGCCGACGAAAAGCACACGCTTACCCGCTTTAACCTGTTCGACGACGAAAGGATACGCGTCGTTTTCGATTAAATCAACGGTCTGCTCTAAGTTCACGATATGAATACCGTTTCTTTCGCCGAAGATGTACTTCTTCATTTTCGGATTCCAGCGACGAGTCTGGTGTCCGAAGTGTACTCCCGTTTCAAGGAGTTGCTTCATTGTGATAACTGCCATAATAATTCCTCCGTTTTTCCTCCCCGAAGCCCGTTTTATTTACTCAACATTGCGGCGGGTTAAATGTTTTTTGCCGCAACACGAAAGAGCAAAAGCGTTCGGGTGTGAATTTCAGCCTTAATATTTTAACACAAAAAACCCTGCTATGCAAGGTTTTTAATGCGGTTTTAACAATAAAGTAAAGATTTTTAAATAAAATTTATGAAAGCGAGACTGTAGAAAATTCCCGCAAAAGATTTGCTTGCAAAGATTTTGCGGAAAAAGGAGCGGCAGGCGTAAACGAAAACGGTTGACAAAACCTTGTCAACCGTTTTCTACGTCGCCTTGCCGCGACGTGGTCGGAGTAGCGAGACTTGAACTCACGGCCTCTTGCCCCCCAGACAAGCGCGCTACCAACTGCGCCATACCCCGCGTCGTCGTCGCACCGCCTTTTTGCTCGAAATAAGATAAATCTTATTTCTTCGCCTTATGGCGGGCTCCTCCTCTACGATAAAAATCTTTTGCAAGCAAAATCTTTTTATCGTTTTCTTTTCATAAGCAAACACATTGTATCACAATGAAAAATTTTTTGCAACGATTTTTCAGGCGATTTACGCTTTTTATCCGTTTAAATTTTTTCCGCCCCGATTTATAACGCTCGGGGCGGAAAACTTATCGTTATTTTAATTTAATCAGCCTATTTTCTGCCGAAAAGTCTGCGCATAAACGCGGGAAGTTCTTTCTTTTTCTCTTCCACGGGTTTTTCCTGCTCTTCAGGCTTATCTTCTTCGGGAGTTTCCGTATCAAGCGAAACTTCGGTCGCCGCCGATTCGTTTTCGCTTTCCGCTTTTATTTCGTGTTCCTTTTCTTCGATTTCACGAAGCAGGGGCGGGATGCTGTCCGCCGCTTCCGCGGCGCGCACGTTTATAGCGGGCTTTCTGTCGTCCCCGCTCGGGTTAAAGCCCGTGGCGATAACGGTAATTTTAACTTCGTCTACCATACTGTCGTCTATGGTATTACCGAAAATAATGTTCGCGGACGGGTCGATTATACCTTGTACGAGTTCCGCCGCTTCGGATATTTCCGAAAGCATAAGGTCTTTGCCGCCGCTGACGTTTAAGATAACGGATTTAGCGCCTTCTATCGTGGTTTCAAGCAGCGGGCTTGAAACAGCCTGACGTACCGATTCTATAATCCTGTTTTCACCTTTAGCCCTGCCGATACCCATATGGGCAAGCCCCTGATTTCTCATTACGGTATTAACGTCCGCAAAGTCGAGATTTATTAAAGACGGCGTGGCGATTAAATCCACTATGCCGACTATGCCCTGTTTTAACATATCGTCCGCCACCTTGAACGCGTCTAAAACGCCTATCTGCGGGGGCAACGACTGCAAAAGTTTATCGTTAGGAATAACGACAAGCGTGTCCACGTATTTTTTAAGATTGACTATACCTTTTTTAGCGTTTTCGTTCCTTACCCTGCCTTCGAAAGAAAAGGGCTTGGTGACCACCGCAACGGTCAGAATACCGAGTTCACGCGCGATTCTCGCAATAACCGAAGCCGCGCCCGTACCCGTACCGCCGCCCATACCCGCCGCTATAAACAGCAAGTCCGTACCCTGCAACACGCTCGCTATATCTTCTTTGGACTCTTCCGCGGCGGCTTCGCCCACGTTCGGGTCGCTACCCGCGCCCAAACCTTTGGTAAGCACCGCGCCTATCTGAATACAGTTATCCGCTTTGGATAATAAAAGCGCCTGATTGTCGGTATTTACGGCAAAAAATTCCGCGCTTTTAACGCCGGAATCTATCATACTGTTGATTGCGTTGCAACCGCCGCCGCCCACGCCCATTACGCGTATAACTGCCGAATTAGTTTTAAATTCACCCGAATTCATCATTTTTCAATCTCCCTGTTTTCTTAAATTATATGTTATCTTCCGACCGAAATGGGCAACGCCCGTCAATCGTCGGAAAAAGTAAGGTCTAAAAGCGACAGCGCCGAAGATTCGGTCGGCTTGTCCATAAGCGGCACTTTGGGCGCAACCACTTCTACGCTTAAGCCCGTTCTGTTCGCCACGTGCTCTTTTGCGCCGCGAAGGTAGGTTATTCCCCCGCCCGTTATCATAAGCGGCACGTATTCGGGAACGGAATAGCCCGAATTTTCCATACACTTTTCAATCTCTTCGCAAAGGCTGTCAAGGCTCTCTTTCACCGCCGCCACGGTTTCCGCAGACTTCAGATAGCTGCCGTCCGAAAGAGTGATAAGTCTGTTATTGTCGCCGCACTCCGCACTTAAATTGACTTTGCGCTTAAGTTCTTCGGCAACGTCGAAATCCAACCCGAATTCCTGCGTAAGCGCCGCCGTTATATAGCCGCCGCCGTACGGGAAAGAACGCTGATATAAAATGCCGTCGCCCTGCACGAGCGAAAAGGTTGACGTTATATACCCCACGTCCAAAAGCATAGATATTCTGTCCCGCGTTTCGGGTTCTAAAAGATACATTATTTCCGCAAGCGAAGACGATACGCACTCTACGTCGTTAATCCCCGCCGCCTTTAACGTGTTTTTGACCGTTTCGATAAAATAATTGCTACAGACTATAAAGGAAAGCGTGCCTTTTAAGATTTCGCTGGCAGAACCGATGGGGTTGGCAAGCCGACGATAATCGTCGAGTTCGTACACTATTGCCGAACGGTTTATAAGCGAATACTTTGCCGACGCGGGCACGAAAGCCGAATCGAACAGCGCGTCCACGTCCGCTTCCCCTATACGCTTTTTGCCCGAAAAAGAAATTTGCCCCGATTTCACGTCTACTCTGGTAAACTCACCGGGAACGCCCACGTAAACTTTAGGGTTGTCCTTTTTTATAGCCGAAGACACGAAATCCGCGGCGGAAAAAAGAATCTTTTTAACGCTTGCCGCGTCAAAAAACTCCCCGTCCGCAAAGCCTTCGTACGGATAATCCTTTCTCGCCTTTATAATAAAGGTCTTATTTACGCCGCGTTCGCCTACCATAGCGGTTATCTTGGACGAACCGACGTCTATTACCGCAACCTGCGTCTTTTGCATTTTTACTCCTCAAACGGGTCGTGAGCCGTCTATTTAGCCTTTATCGCCCCGCCGTTTTTCTTATAAGCAGTTATCCAGCAATCGGTCTTTTCGTAATCGCCCAGCGTTTCGTAAACTCCAAACGCTTTTTCTATCTTTTCGCCGCCCG
>CAMORY010000031.1 GCA_946624395.1 uncultured Clostridia bacterium
CGAAGAAGGCAATGGACTTGCTGTCCGCCGTGAGTTTTACGATTGCCTTTTTGTAATCGGGAGTATATCCTTCATACTTGCCCTGTCTTTTCAACTTACCGTGAACGTTCGCGGTGTTGACTTTTTCAACCTTTACGTCGAAAATTTCTTCGACGGCGAGTTTGATTTGCGTTTTGTTAGCGTCTTTCGCCACTATAAAGGAATATTTTTTATCCTTAATCCCCGCATAACTCTTTTCGGAAAGCAGGGGTTTTATTATAATATCGTGCGCAGCCATTATTCTCCGTAGACCTCCTCTATATATTCGACAGCCTTTTTGGAAATAACGAGTTTCGCGTTTTTAACAACGTCGTACGTGTTAATCTGATTTACGGGAATCGTATTCAGTTTCTCAAGGTTCGCGCTCGCACGGAGAACCGCTTCGTCCGCGCTGTCTAAAACCATAAGCACGCTTTCGTTTAAGTTGAACGCCTTTAAGAAAGCGACCATTTCTTTGGTCTTGGGCGCTTCGACCTTTATTTCGTCGATAAACACCACTTCGTCATTTCTGATTTTCTGCGATAAAGCCGAGAAAAGCGCGACTTCTTTCGCTTTGTAGTTCATTTTCTTGGAGAAGTCCCTTGACTTGGGCGCGAATACCACGCCGCCCTTTACCCATTGCGGACTTCTGATAGAGCCCTGTCTTGCTCTGCCCGTGCCTTTCTGACGCCAGGGTTTAGCGCCGCCCCCGCGCACTTCGCTGCGGGTAAGAGTGCTCTTCGTGCCCTGTCTTTCGTTAGCAAGTCTCGTTATCACCGCCTGATGAATAACCGACTCGTTATATTCGGCACCGAATAAAGCGTCGTTAAGGTCGAGAGTGCCGACTTGGTTTGCTTTCATATTATATAATTTAACACTTGGCATAATCTTTCTCCTTAAGCTTTAACGCTGTTGCGTATGCAAACTATTCCGTTTACAGGTCCAGGAATCGCACCTTTAACCAAAATAGCGTTTCTTTCTTTGTCTACGCGGACGACTTCGAGATTCAAAATCGTTACGTTTTCGTGTCCGTACTGTCCGGGCATCTTTTTGCCCTTGAATACCCTTGACGGCGAGCTGTTCGCACTCATAGAACCTACTTCTCTGTGTACAGGACCTACGCCGTGGGTTTCTTTAAGTCTGTGATTGTTCCACCTTTTGATAACGCCCGTGAAACCGTGTCCTTTGGTTATGCCCGAAACGTCTATCTTATCGCCTGCCGCGAAAGTGTCGCACTCTATTACCGTTCCGACCGCCATACTCTCCGCACCGTCTATCTTAAATTCTTTCAAAACCTTGCAGGGAGCGACGCCCGTTTTTTTGAACAAACCCGCCTGGGGTTTATTGAGTTCCTTTTCGTCTACCTGGCTAAATCCCAACTTGATTGCGGAATAGCCGTCTCTTTCCAAAGTTTTCACCTGAACGACGGGGCACGGACCTGCCTCCACCACCGTTACGGGAATAACCTTGCCGTCTTTCGAGAATAATTGAGTCATACCCAACTTTCTGCCAATGATTGCTTTATTCATAGATAAAGTTCACCTCCGTAATATATATAATGTTTTAAACCGTTTTTACAGTTTGATTTTGATATCTACGCCTGCGGGAAGATGTATACTGTCCAAAAGCTTGATGTTGGGCGAATATATATCTATCAGTCTCTTGTGCGTTCTGATTTCAAATTGTTCTCTCGAATCCTTGTACTTGTGCGGGGAACGAAGAATAGTTACCACTTCTTTCTCGGTGGGAAGCGGAATAGGTCCGCTGATTTTCGCACCCGATTTCTGCATGGTTTCCACTATGTTTTTCGCCGCGCCGTCAAGCATTTCCACGTCGTAAGACATAAGTTTGATTCTGATTTTCTGTCCTGCCATTTTTCTACTCCTTTTATCCTAACTTTTTACCGTGCATTTGCCGTAAACTTTTCCGTGTGTGTCGAGTTTTCCGATATAAAAAAATCATTCGCCGATACTTATTTACAAGTCGCTGCGAATGACTTCGGATTCTCTTCGTTTCAGTTAGTCGCAGGGGTCAACGCCCCCACATTTGTCAACGGAAATTATCTTTCAAAACCTGAATTAAGTAACTTCCCGTCTCAACCCAAATTACACAGCTTAAACATTATAACAGCATAATCAAGGCTTTGTCAAACGTTTTTCAAAGATTTTCACTAATTTTTTTTATTTTTTTGGCTATTTTAAATCGGAATATTTAATCAGTTCCACGTTGGACTGCTTAAACAGTTCCAAAGCGAACGGGTCGGGATATCCGTTTTTGTATATTACCCGCTTTATACCCGAATTTATTATCATACGCGTACAGATAACGCACGGCTGATGGGTAACGTACATCGTCGCGCCCTCTAAACTTACACCGAGTTTCGCCGCCTGTATTATAGCGTTCTGTTCGGCGTGAACGGCGTAGCACACTTCCTGCATAGTGCCGCTTGCGATATTCCGTACGCGGCGCAGACACTCCCCGCGCTCCGCGCAACTCTCTATCCCTGAAGGCGCGCCGTTATAGCCCGTCGTTATTATTCTTTTATCGCGACCGGCGACCCCGCCGAAGAGGTGGTTTTCCTTCTAA
>CAMORY010000032.1 GCA_946624395.1 uncultured Clostridia bacterium
CGCACCTTCCGAACATGAAAAAATTAACACCCCGAAATACGAGATGCTAATGTATTGTACCAAATACAAGCCGTATTGTCAAGTTTTTTACGCCTTTTTTTAAAATTTTACCCCGAAATTCGCCGTTTTTTTATTAACCCCGATATGTAGTTCGTATCGCGCGCTTTAAGCGCTATATATGGGTTTTTTTCTGAACGCTTTTTAAGCGTGATTTTGCCCGTTTTACATATAATCGCCGAGTTTGGAATACAAATTTCCGCTTACGATTATTTTTTCAAGTTGGCTTTGGCTTAATTTTTTCACTAAAACGCCGCTTTTATAGACTTCTATCTCGTTCACGGCGTTAGCGTCGGTTATCGCAACTAGTTTTTTAATCGTAATGTCGGCGGAAACCGCCTGCCGCTTTATCGGCATACCGCGGCGCAGGTTTTCTTCTGAAAACGCTCGGGTTATTTTAACGTACTTGTTTTCCTTGTCGCGACTAAAAGCCCCCACTACGACGAACAGCCCGAAAATCAGTAAAGACGGGTTGGGCGAGTAGAACAGCGTATAAACAAACCCGAAAATAAGTAAAACGCCCAGCACAACGCCCAAGATTTTACATATAAGCGCCGCCCTTTTTTCGCCCGTTTTAATAGATAGCAGCGCGGACAGAATTCTGCCGCCGTCCAAGGGGTATGCGGGAATAAGGTTTACTATAGCCAACGCGAAGTTTGCTTCCGCACAAACGTCGGTAAACGCGTACGTTTCGGGGAATATCCACCATACGGCAACGAACAACAGCCCCACGGCGAGATTTAAAAAAGGACCTGCCGCCGCGATATACAGTTCGTCGTAAAATTTAAGCCCTTCGATATTGCCGGAAGCCACCGCGCCGAAGGGCGTAAGAGTTATTTTATTAAGTCTGTACCCCGCTTTTTCCGCGGCGATAGAGTGCCCCGTTTCGTGCAGAACGGCGGTAAACGTATAGATTAAAAACACGAATATCCTGCCCGTCAACGCGTAATAAAAGCCTACCGCGAAAAATAAGGGGTGAACGGAATATCTTATACCGCCCATAACACGGCGTTATCTTCTATCGTGTAGTCGGTGATTACGGCGTTTTCGGAATTAAAGCACATAGTAAGCCCGCCGTCCTTTACGTAGCCCACGGGGATATTGCCGAATACGCTGTCCCCCGCGCCGAGATAGGCGTACGAAAGCCCCGAAAGGGTGGAAGAAAACACCGCGCTGTGCGCTATATTCATAGTATAAGTGCCGTCTTCTTCTTGAACGACCGAAGAAACCGTGCCGAAAGTCGGCGCATACACCGCGCCGCTACCCGTGTACGAAATAATACCGTTATCTACACTTACGTCGCCGTTAAAATTCATAACGGGCGAAAAATCTTTATAGGTTTTCTCCGCCGCCGCGCTCTCTACCGAAAACACTCTGCGCATAAATACGTTTATCGCGCTGTCGGAGTAAAGCACGTTGGTTAAGAATATCGCGCCGACAAGCACGGCTATCGCCACGATTTCCGCACTTATTACCGAAAACTTAAAAAACGGCTTGCGCTTTTTCTTGCGAACGCTCGTACTAACGTATACTTCTTCCGCAGGTTGTTCGGCAATCTCTTCCGCCGCGCTTTCCGCCGCTTGCGGCATCACTTCTTCCGAAACTTCAACCCTTTCTTCCGCCGTTTCGGCAACAATCTCTTGCGGCATAGTCTGTTCTTGTATTTCGCTTTCCGCGTTTACTTTTGACAGCAATTCTTCCTTTACCGCTTCAGGGCTTTTACCTTTCCTTTTGAATATGCGCCGTTTTTTAGTCGGCTTATAGGTAATATTCGCCGTATTTACGGGTATTTCAAGCATAGTGGCGTACTGTAATTTTTCGTTCATAATATTTCTCCTTTCGCGCTCTTTACAAATTGTATATGCTTGAAAACCTTAAAATAGAACGCCCCGAAAAAGGAAATACAACCTTTTTCGGGGCGAAAACACAAATCTCGACAAAAAATACAGCCATACTGTACTTTGATGTTTTAATTTTTCGTTTATGATACAATTCTGTTGCTTATCGGAAGCCGTCAAACTTCCGTAATCCCGTTGTAGCTCAACAAAATCGTAGCGCCCCGCATAGAATTATGCGGGGCGCTACGGTTTGATACTGATTTTTCTATCATTGCGAGCCTTTGTAAAAGGCGCGGCAATCTCAAAGATTGCTTCGACAGCCCGTCGTTGTTTGCCACACTCGCAATGACGGTTATACCCGTTTTTATTTATTTAAAAACTTTTTCATTAAACTTACGCCGCTTGGCTCGAAAATGCCCGTTTTTGACGCTTCCGTTTCGCAATACTTTGTCGCGCCGCAGTTTGCCGCTTTCGTACTGTTATATAAAATATACGGCACGGGGTCAGATACGTGCGTCATTAGATTTAACGGCGTCGGGTGGTCGGGCATTATAAGTAGCGAAAAGTCTTCGCCGCTTTTTCTTAACCCTTCGGCTATCGTTTTTACTACCCCGTCGATTTGTTCTATAGAATAAATTTTATGCTCGGCGTCGCCGTGATGACCGCACTCGTCGGGCGCTTCCATATGAATATACACAAAATCGCAGCCTTTAAGTGCGTCCAAAGCGGCGTTTGCCTTGCCCTGAAAGTTCGTGTCGTAATTACCCGTAGCGCCTTCTACTTCTATAACCCGCATACCCGTAAGTTTGCCTATACCCTTAAGTAAATCTACTGCGGAAATCATAGCGCCCTTTATACCGTACCTGTCGGTAAAGGACTGCAAGGCGGGTTTTGTGCCTTCGCCCCAGAACCATAGAGAGTTTGCGGGGCGCTTACCCGCTTTTATTCTTGCAAGGTTTACGGGGTGGTCTTTAAGTAGGCGCGCAGAAAGTTCCATAAGCCGCAAATATTCTTTGCCCGACGCGCTAATCGGTAAATGCCCCTTGACAGGCTTACCCGTTATGTCGTGCGGCGGGGTTAAATCGCCCGCTAGTTTGCCGTTATCTATAACGAGACAATGCCTATAACTTATGCCTGCATACAGGCGGTATTTATCGTCGTTTAATTTTTCCGCAAGATAGTCTATTAAAACCTTGGCTTCGGCGGTGGTAATTTCCCCCGCGCTGTAGTCTATCATAGTTTTATCTTCGAAATTTTCTTCATCCGATAAGCACACTAAATTTGCGCGTGCCGTTATGTCCGTACTTTTAAGCGCTATACCTATTGACGCCGCCTCGAGTGGCGAACGCCCCGTGTAGCACTCTTTCGGGTCGTAGCCCAAAACCGAAAGGTTTGCAACGTCGCTACCCGGTTTCAGCCCGTCCGCTACCGTTTTGCAAAGTCCTACTTCGGAATAAGCGCAAAGCCCGTCAATATACGGCTTTTTCGCTAAATCCAGCGGCGTTTTGCCACCTAAAATTTCCTGCGGATAATCCGCCATACCGTCGCCTAAAATTACTGCGTACTTCATAGTTTGCTCCAGTCAATCGGCATTTTGCCGTGTTTAATAAGATATTCGTTTGCTTTTATAAAATGCCCGCACCCGAAAAACCCGTTATATGCGGAAAGGGGGCTTGGATGCGCGCACTCTAATATCAAATGTTTACCGCCGTCTATAAGCGGCTTTTTAGCGCGGGCGTTAGCGCCCCATAAAAAGAATACGACGTTCTCTTTTCCCGCGGATATTTTCTTTATAACGCCGTCGGTAAACTCTTCCCAACCCTTGCCTTTATGCGAGTTTGCCGCATGCGCGCGCACGGTCAAAACGGCGTTTAAAAGCAACACGCCCTGCTTTGCCCAGCCCGTTAAATCGCCGTGCGTAAACGCGTCCGCGCCCGTTTCGTCTTGTATTTCTTTAAAAATATTGACGAGCGACGGCGGCAGCGCCACGCCTTTCGGTACGGAAAAGGAAAGCCCCATCGCCTGACCTTCTTCGTGATAGGGGTCTTGCCCGATAAGTACCGCTTTTACGTCTTTGAACGCGGTAGTCTTCATACTGTTAAATATGCTGAACATATCGGGATACACGGTGCGCGACGAGTATTCGGCTTTCAAAAATTCCCTTAATGTTGCGTAGGACGGCGAAGAAAATTCGTCTTTTAATATCTCGTCCCACTCTTCGGTGATTTTTACCATAACCGTTTCTATTTTAACATTTTAAATTGACAAAAGCAATACAATTATATATAATATAACAGTTTTACGGAAAACTTTATGGGTATTTTAGATACAATTTTGATATCCGTTGCGCTCGCTATGGACGCGTTTGCGCTTACCGTAGCCAACTGCGCGACTTACGAAAAAACCTTAACAAGACAAAAAGAGTGGGCTATGCCCGCTTTCTTTTCGGCGTTTCAGTTCGGTATGCCCCTTTTAGGCTACTTTCTCGGCGGGCTCATTTCAGGCTTTTTACAGTCGTTTGCCAAATTTCTGTCGGCGGGCGTGTTCTTTATTCTCGCGGTAAAAATAGTGTTCGATATTGTCGCGGAAAAACGCAAAGACGAAAAATCCGTTTATTCCGTAAAATCGGCGCAACAGTTTACTTTAAGCGTGCTTTTGTTGCAGGCTGTCGCCACGAGTATTGACGCGCTTGTCGTCGGCATCACGTTTGCCGCGACAACGCTCCCCTTTTCTGTATTTATAGCCGCGGGAATTATCGGTATAATTACTTTCGCAATCGTTGCCGCCGCACTTTTTATAGGCAAATCGCTCGGCAGACTTCTGGGCGAATACTCCGTATGGCTTGGCGCGATAATTCTATTCGTACTTGCCGTTAAAAACCTTATCGAAGGTATTGTATAAAATCGGTTTTATATTTTACGCGGGGCGATAAAATTATCGCCCCGCGCACTCTTTTTAAATGATATATTCGCCGCCGCCCGTGTTGCCTGTTAAATCTTTTATCGTTTTACCGTCGAAAAATCCGTTCACAAGCGCCGAAAATTCCCGCCACATAGGCAGCGTTTTGCAACTGCCCGCGCGCTCGCACGCTTTGGCGTTCTCTTCAAGGCAACTAACCGGCGCTAAACTACCTTCCGTAGCACGTAAGATTTCGCCTATCGTAATATCTTCGGGCGGTTTTTTCAAGCGGTATCCGCCGCCCTTGCCGTGCACCCCTTCCACTATGTCGTTTTTGGATAACAACAGCATTATCCCTTCTAAATACTTTTGCGAAACTTCCTGCCGTTTTACTATGTCCTTAAGCGGAATATAATCCCCCTTAAAATTCTCCGCCATATCGATTAAAACCCTTACCGCATACCTTCCGCGCGTGGAAATTTTCATTTACTCTCACCTTTAATCAAATCTTTAACGACTTCCGCCGCCATTATAAATCCCGCGACGGGCGGCACGAACGAAATGCTTGCGGGAATATCCCGCCGCGCCGTACACTTTCTCACCGTTCCCGCAGGGCAAACGCAGTGATGCTTGCAACTTATAACCGCGTCCGCGGCGGGGCGCACGGGCATTTCTTCGGAATACACCGCTTTAAACCCCTTTATACCCCTTTTTTTGCACTCGGTACGCATAACCCTTGCGAGCGGACAACCCGAAGTTTTATAGATGTCCGCGACTTTAAATGCGGTAGGGTCGAGTTTATTGCCCGCACCCATCGCGGATATCACGGGCACTCCGTAAGTCTCCGCCTGCAAAACTATAGAAAGTTTTGCCGTTACCGTATCAACCGCGTCTACTACGTAATCGTATGCGGCAAAGTCTAATTCTTCCGCTTTTTCGGGCATATAAAACGTTTTATAAGTCTTAACGTCGCAATCGGGATTTATATCCTTTATACGCTCCGCCGCAACGTCAACCTTATGTTTTCCCACGGTGGAATTAAGTGCATAAATCTGCCGATTTATATTAGTTATGCAGACCTTATCGTCGTCGATAAGGTCTATCGCGCCCACGCCAGCACGGGCGAGCGCTTCCGCTGCGCAACCGCCTACACCGCCTATGCCGAAAATCGCTACGCGGGCAGTTTTAAGCCTGTCAAGCGCTTTTTTACCTATTAAAAGTTCGGTACGGGAAAATCTGTCCGTCATATTTACCCCTTAATCAAGTAGGTAAATAAATTATAACAACAATAAAGTAAAATGTCAATCGTATAAACGAAAAGGCCTGCACTCGGCAAGCCTTTCTGAAACTTATGATTTTATCAGTCGGCAAAGAGCGGAGTGGATAAATATCTGTCGCCCGTATCGGGGAAAAGCACGACTATATTTTTACCCGCGTTCTCTTTACGGCTTGCGAGTTGCACCGCCGCCGCAAGCGCCGCGCCCGAAGAAATGCCGACCAACACCCCTTCCTTCTTTCCGACCAGTTTGCCGAATTTAAACGCGTCTTCGTTGGATACGGGAATTATTTCGTCGTAAATTTCCGTATCCAGGACGTCGGGAACGAACCCCGCGCCTATACCCTGTATCTTGTGAGAACCCGCTTTTCCCGTGGAAAGCACCGCCGAAGTTTCGGGTTCTACCGCCACGACTTTAACGCCCTTATTTTTGCCCTTTAAAAATTTGCCCGCGCCCGTTATAGTGCCGCCCGTGCCTACGCCCGCGACGAATATGTCGATTTTTCCGTCGGTGTCTTCGTAGATTTCAGGTCCTGTCGTATCGAAATGCGCCTTGGGGTTAGCGGGATTAATAAACTGCCCCGGAATAAAAGCGTTCGGTATCTCTTTGGCAAGTTCATCCGCCTTGGCGATTGCACCTTTCATACCCAAAGCGCCCTCTGTCAGCACGAGTTCCGCGCCGTAAGCCTTCATAATCTGGCGGCGTTCAACGGACATAGTTTCCGGCATCACTATTATTATGCGGTAGCCTTTCGCCGCCGCGATGGAAGCTAAGCCTATCCCCGTATTGCCCGAAGTCGGTTCTATTATCACCGAACCTTTCTTTAATTTGCCCGTTTTTTCCGCGTCTTCTATCATCGCCTTGGCAATACGGTCTTTCACCGACCCCGCTGGGTTAAAATATTCTAATTTTGCGAATATTTTTGCTTTAAGCCCTAATTCTTTTTCTATATTTTTGAATTCCACAAGCGGCGTTTTGCCAACGAGTTCCGCCGCCGAATTATATATCTTTGCCATTTTTCTATCTCCTTTTACTTATTTTATTGCCGCAAAACCTTGTTCAAGGTCTGCGATTATGTCGTCTATATGTTCCGTGCCGATTGAAAGCCTTACCGTCGTCGGTCTTATCCCCGCTTTCAGCAGTTCTTCGGTCGATAGTTGCGAGTGCGTGGTTGACGCGGGGTGAATTACCAGCGATTTTACGTCCGCAACGTTAGCTAAAAGAGAAAATACTTTAAGACTTTCGGTAAACTTTTTCGCCTTTTCTTCGCCGCCCTTTATATCGAAAGTGAATATCGGCGCTGCGCCCTGCGGAAAGTATTTATCGTAAAGTTCCTTTTGTCTGCCGCTTGCAACGGACGGGTGGTTTACCCTTTCCACTTGCGGGTGGTTTTTAAGAAATTCCACTACTTTTAAAGCGTTTTCAACGTGCCGCTCTACTCTTAAAGACAGCGTTTCAAGTCCTTGCAACAGCAAAAACGAGTTGAACGGCGAAATTGCCGCGCCTTGGTCTCTCATTAAAGTCGTACGTAGTTTAAGGATGTACGCAAGATTTCCGCACGCTTTTGTAAACACTACCCCGTGATAGGACGGATTAGGTTTAGAAAGCACGGGGAACTTATCGTTTTGCGCCCAGTCGAATTTGCCGCCGTCAACGACTACGCCGCCCATGACCGTTCCGTGCCCGCCGATAAACTTTGTCGCCGAGTGAACGACAATATCCGCACCGCGTTCTATCGGGCGCAAACAATACGGCGTTGCGAAAGTGTTATCCACTATAAGCGGTATGCCGTTTTTATGCGCTACTTCCGCTACCCCTTCTATATCGAGAATATCCGAATTCGGATTGCCCAAAGTTTCCGCAAATATAAGTTTGGTGTTGGGCTTAATTGCCTTTGCAAAATTTTCGGGATTAGACGGGTCTACGAAAGTCGTAGTAAGCCCCTGTTCTTTTAGCGTGTGCGACAGAAGATTGAAAGTGCCGCCGTACACGTTGGACGAAGCGACTATATGGTCGCCCGCCGTCGCTATGTTCTGTATCGAATAAGTTATCGCCGCTTGCCCCGAAGCGGTCGCAAGCGCACCCACGCCTCCTTCTAACGCCGCGACGCGCTTTTCAAACACGTCGCTAGTAGGGTTCATAAGCCGAGTATAAATGTTCCCGCCCTCCGTTAGCCCAAAGCGCGCCGCCGCCTGCGCCGAATCTTTAAACACGTAAGAAGTCGTAGCGTAGATAGGTACTGCGCGCGCGTCGGTCGTGGGGTCTGCCGTTTCCTGCCCTGCGTGAACTTGCAACGTTTCGAATTTATATTTTAACATAATTATCTCCTTTTTGTAAATGTTTTTTATCTTTTTATATATTTTCCTACCGTTTTAATTCCGAAACGCTCTTTCACATTCGCCCGAAACGGAAATTACAACGCAAAATCTCCACCCAAATTATCGCCATAGCCCTGTTTCCTGCCTTATTCCCTTGCTTTTTGTTTAACCCACTTGTCTGGTAGGTTGGTAGTATTATAACACATAGAAAACCCCGTGTCAACAAAAACACGGGGAGTAGAGAAAAAATTTTTAACAAATAGTTTAACTTTTCTTTTTTCTATACTTAATCGCCATAATAATTATAGCGGCAATTTCTAAAACACATAACACAATTCCTAAAATTTTTTTTGAATTATTCTCAATAATAAACGCATATATTAAATATATTATTGTACAAAATAAAGCACTAAGTACCGATGCTAATATCAGTCCAAATCTTTGTTTTAATTTTGTCTGTTTTTCTTCTTCCTTTTTTTCTAATACGTTTTTTCCAAGTTGTATATATAAACGGTTTGTTTTTTCTTTCAATTCTAAAAATTCGCTATCAGAACAATTTTTACTGTTAATATATTTTTGCAAACTAGAAATACCGGCAAAATTATATTCAGTTAAAATTTCCATATTCGATATTCTTATTAATTTGGCATTTAATTTATCTATCAACCGTATTAAATGCCGTCTATTTTCAGGCTTATCCCCAAGAAAATCATAATCAATAACATTAAATATGATTTGATATACATCGTGCTTAAAAAATTTTCTTGTACTCAAACGATATTCGGTTAAATATCTCCTTACTAGTAAAGCTTCGCTATTAGTTGGGTCATACTGTAAAATTTTATTACAATAACTAAAAGCGTCATTATAATACCCCTCCGCAAACGCATCGGACAACAACTCAAAAAACCCTTCTATTTGATTTTTATTAATGCTGGTGCTATTCGCCGAACCATAAAAATTATTAACAGTCGTTTCATTATGGTTGGTAATATAACTATTGTTTTCTTCTGTTTTTGCATATAAACTGCCACAATGTGGACATATAAGTTGCCCATTTTCATCTGGTTTTAATATTGCCCCACAATTACTACACTTTAATTCATCTAAACCCATTTTATTTTTTCCTTTTGTTAGTTTTTATTATTTCCAAATGCGCGGGTTGCAAAAACAGTTTTCCAATACATTTCTCTTCGTTGAATATATGATGAGTTTCCGTCTCTGTTAAAAAAACACTCGATAATTGTAAACGTAAAATTTTCGCCGTAATTTGCGTTTTGATTTATCAGTTCTTTTAACACCACGTCGTCGCCGTGTCCGTTAGTTTGAACGTATCTTCCCCACCTTTGCCAAACTCCGTCAAAGCCGTACGTGCTGCCGATATAAATTTTTCCCGTCAAATTGTCGGTAATTGCGTAAATTGCGTTTACATTTTCCAAAAGCTCACGCCAATTATCAACGTTGCCGTTTATAATTGTTTTTAATTTTTTAAACGACAACGAAATTTTATCGTAGCCTTCAAAATTTTTATTTATATGTACGTATTTCCGTTCTAAAACGGAAACGACTTTTAACGTTTCTATATTTGAAACAGCAATCTTTGCCTGTTTAGGTCCTTGCGCTTTTTTGTATTCGATTACAAGCCTTTCAATAAAATGTGAAAATCTGTCTATTCGCCTTAAATCATAAACCTGATGTCCGTCGGCAAAATTTTGCGTTCCACAATTTTCATACTCCCCCAAAAACAACCATTGATTATATTTTTTATCCCTGTCAAGCCTTATAAACTGTAAACAATATTTCGTATCAATATTTCTAAAACTAATAGTTGCACCGCCGTGTTTTTTCCAAGAAATATGTTCCAGAAGACGTGTCTCGTTTTCGTCAAAAGAATATATCTGTTCGTCATTTGCATTATTTAAACATATAGTCCAATCGTTATATTCGCTTTCAGAAATTGACAATAATTCTTTTAATACTATTTCCATAAAACCACCATAAATAGCGTACCGCTATATTTTTACATAGATTATATAGCAAATTGCTATAATTTGTCAATAAAGGGAATAAAAAATGCTACATTTTCAAAAAACTCTATTAGAGTTAAGAAAATTAAATAATTTGACGCAAAAACAAGTTGCAAATCAATTAGGCATTTCCCAACCGTCATATATTAGATATGAAAACGGAAAAGCCGAACCATCGCTTGAAAATCTAGTAAAACTTGCAGACTTGTTTGACGTATCTATTGACTATTTGTGTGGCAGAAAAGATTATTAAACGGCACTTTCAAAGTGCCGTTTAATAGTTTAACTACGCCCGCGGCTTTTGCCGCGGGCGTAGTTAAATGTTTATAAAAACTATAAAAACTGTTTCTTAATAATTTTCCGCGGTTATTTCGAAATACGCCTGCGGGTGCGCGCACACGGGGCACTCTTCGGGGGCTTTTTCGCCGACTACTATATGTCCGCAGTTGCGGCACTCCCACACTTTAACAGAAGATTTTTTGAACACCGCCGCCGTTTCAACGTTCTTTAAAAGAGCGCGGTAGCGTTCTTCGTGGCGTTTTTCAATTAACGCAACGCCGCGGAATTTTGCCGCAAGTTCGGGGAAGCCTTCTTTTTCAGCGGTTTCCGCAAATTCTTTATACATATCAGTCCACTCGTAATTTTCGCCGTTCGCCGCCGCCGCTAAATTTTCAGCCGTGTCGCCTATGCCAGCAAGTTCTTTAAACCACATTTTAGCGTGTTCTTTTTCGTTATCCGCGGTTTTTAAAAATATGTCCGCTATCTGCTCGTAGCCTTCTTTTTTGGCTTTAGAAGCAAAATAGGTATACTTATTTCTCGCTTGCGATTCGCCAGCAAAAGCCGCCTGTAAATTCTTTTCCGTCTGTGTTCCCGAATATTTACCCATAATTTTTCTCCTTTTCGTTCCGTTTTTGTTTTATTCTAACATATTTAAGCCGAAAAATAAAGTGATTATCGGTTTTTTTCGCTTTTTCACTAGTATTTCGTACGATTTTATCCGTTTATATGCCGCCTTAATGCTAAAAATAAATTTTTTTGAAAAATTTGCGTAAAAAGGTCAAAATAAATTGACTTTGTCCGAGATTTTGGATATAATACAAAAGCATTTAGTTGCTTATGTATGTTTTGGCGGAACATAAATGGCGGCGTAGCTTAGATGGTTAGAGCGGCCGGTTCATACCCGGCAGGTCGGCGGTTCGACTCCACCCGCCGCTACCAATCCCCGCCAACGGCAAAACAAGCAACAAAAACGCGGCACGATAAACACTCCAAAAAAAGATTTGCATAGCAAAGATTTTTTTGGATAAGGAGGAGCCGTCCATAAGACGAAGAAATAAGATTTATCTTATTTCGAGTTAAAAGGACGAGCGACGACGTGGCCCCATGGTCAAGCGGTTAAGACACCACCCTTTCACGGTGGTATCATGGGTTCGAATCC
>CAMORY010000033.1 GCA_946624395.1 uncultured Clostridia bacterium
GCGGTACGGGGCGAGGAGTTAGTACGTCGCCCAACGGGTTTTCCCGTTCCCAGACCGTTCGCCCCTGTCCCGATTGCGGCGCCACGGGTAGGAAGATTTTAGACGCCTGCCCCGCCTGTAAGGGCAAGGGCTACACCCGCGCGGCAACGAAGGTGTCGTTAAATATCCCCGCGGGCGCGGATACGGGCAGTTATTTACGGAAAGCGGGCTTTGGCGAAGCGTCAACTAGCGGCGGGCCTGCGGGCGACCTTATCGTGGTAATTAAGGTAGAACCGAGTAAGATTTTCAGGCGCAAGAATTTCGATTTATACGTCAGCGTGCCGATAAGTATCAAGACGGCGGCGCTCGGCGGCAAGGTGAAAGTGCCGCTCATTGACGAAACTATGGAATACACTATTCCCGAAGGTACGCAAAGCGGCAAAGTGTTTTTCGTGCGGGGCAAGGGCATAAAGACTTCGCGCGGGACGGGCGACCTGTATATAGAAACAGTCGTTGAAATTCCGACCAAACTCACGAAAGCGCAAAAGAACGCGCTTTCCGAGTTAGACGAAGAGACGGACATAAAACAATGCCCCAAAATGAAACAGTATTCGGACAATATGCAGTCGATGTACGGCAAAGACCCCTATTGATAATATGAAAGACTATATTGAAATTTCGGTAAAAACAACTCATTTGGGTTCGGAACTCGTGGCGGACGCGCTGTCTGAATTGTCGGACGGAGGGGTTTCCGTTTCCGACGTTCAGGACGTAATAGACCTTGAAAATTCGGGCAAGAACTGGGATTACGCCGAAGAGAGCGTTTACGCGAAAGATAAAACCGTGGTCGTTAAATGCTACGTTAAAATTTCCGAAAAAACCCGAAAACTTGCGGACGTTTCCCGCGCGCTTAAAAGTTTAAAAGAAAATTCGCCCTTCGATTTGGGCGAACTTACCGTTTCGGAAACGGAAGTGGACGGCGAAGAGTGGCGGGAAAAGTGGAAGGAAAATTTTAAGCCCATACGTATAGATAAAATCGTTATAGTTCCCGAGTGGATGGAATACACGCCGCAAGCGCACGAGAAAACAGTTGTTATCGGTTCTAATATGGCGTTCGGCACGGGCGAGCACGAAACCACTTCTATGTGCGTGGAATTGTTGCAAAAATACGTCGATAAAAACGACACGGTGATAGACGTAGGCACGGGTAGCGGCATTTTAGGCATAGCCGCCGCAAAACTCGGCGCTAAAAACGTTATTATGACCGATATTGACGAGTGCGCCATTACCGCTTCCGAGCAGAACATAAAATTAAACGGCGTTAAAAACGCCAAGGTGTACTTAAAAAATCTGCTGGACGATAACACCGTTAAAGGCGACGTGATTGTCGCGAACATTATGGCGGAAGTTTTAATCGCGTTCGCCGCGGGGCTTAAAAGCAACTTAAAATCGGGTGGCAGAGTTATTCTTTCGGGTATTTTAACCGATAGATTAGATAAAGTAATCGCGGCGTACAAGGCGCAGGGCTTTACCCTTATCGATACCGAAATAAAGGGCGAGTGGGCTGCGATAGCGCTTAAAGGTGAAAAATAATGAAAGCGGTGGTCTTTACGCTCGGCTGTAAGGTAAACGAGTGCGAAAGCGAATCGCTTATCGCTGGAATAAAAGAGCGCGGAAACGAAGTTTCCGACAAACTCGAAAAAGCCGATTTATACATAATAAACACCTGCGCGATAACTGCCGAAGCGGAAAAAAAGTCCCGCCAAACGGCAAGCAGAATAAAAAAACTTAATCCCAGCGCAAAAGTTGTGTTTACAGGTTGCGCGGCGGAAAAGGATTATAAAGCGTTTGCCGATAAATCGTCCGCATACCTTATAACGGGCGTATTCAATAAGAACAATATTTTAACGGCGCTTGAAAAGTCGGGCGTTATGATAGCCGAACAAAGCGAAAAGTACGAAGAGTTGCCCGCGCCGCTATCCTTAAAAACCCGCGCGTTTATTAAGGTGCAGGACGGGTGCAATTCTTTTTGCACTTATTGCATTATTCCGCACCTGCGTGGCAGAAGCCGCAGCCGCGCGCCCGAAAAAGTCCGTAAGGAGATTGACGGGCTAAATTGTTCGGAAGCGATAATCACGGGCATAAACCTTTCCGACTACCGCTATGGGGAAACGGATTTAGCGGGGCTTATTACAGCGCTTAAAGGCGTAAACGCGCGCATACGGCTTGGTTCTTTGGAAGCGCGGGTTATTGACGACAGACTGCTTACCGCGCTGTCGGATTTAAATAATTTTGCGCCGCACTTTCATTTGTCTTTGCAGTCGGGCTCAAACGCCGTGCTTAAAAAGATGAACCGCAAATACACGCGTGAAGAGTTTATAGAAAAAGTCGCTTTAATAAGAAAGTATTTCCCGCTTGCGGGGATTACTACCGATATAATAGCGGGCTTTCCCACGGAAACGGAAGAAGACTTTCTTGGCACGCTTTCGATAATAGACGAAGTAAAGTTTTCGGATATACACCCGTTTATTTTCAGTCCGAGAGAGGGTACGCCCGCGTATAAAATGCCCGATTTGCCGCCCGAAATCAAAAAGGAACGGCTTAACCGCCTTTTGGTTGCTAAAGCGCGCGTTAAAGCGGAGTTCGCGGCGCTTTTGAAAGGAAAAACGGCGGACTTTTTGCCCGAAGAAGTAAAGGACGGGTACACCGAAGGGTATACCGAAAATTATTTACGGCTTTACGTTAAAGGGGAAATCCCTATCGGGAAAATCGTAAAAGTAAAAGTAGGCGAGAGTTTTAAAGACGGCGCTACCGCCGAAATAATAGATTAAAAGGAGAAAATTATGGAAGACTGTTTGTTCTGTAAAATCATCAAGGGCGAAATTCCCGCAACGAAAGTTTACGAAGACGACGATATGGTAATCTTTAAGGACATAGACCCTAAAGCCAAAAATCATCATTTATGCGTTCCGAAAAGCCACTTTAAACTGCTTGCCGATATGACGGATAAGCAAAGCGAAATGCTACTTAAATGCTTTAAGAAAATACCCACGCTCGTAAAAGAGTTGGAATTAGAGAACGGCTACCGTTTAGTTATCAATCAAGGCGACGACGCGGGGCAATCGGTATTCCACTTGCATATTCACATTTTGTCGGGGCAGAAGATGGGCTGGACACCCGCGTAAAACTTTGCGACATATTATAGGGGGGCGTATCCCCCCTTTTTTGTTTTTTAAGGAATAAAAATTTTTCAAAGCGCAATACTAAAATAACCTTTCCTTTTCGCGGTACATAAAGGAGGGTTTATGGCAAGTAAAGTAGTAATCTGCGGGATAAATACCGCAACGCTTCCGAAAATCACGGAAAAGCAGTCCGTGGAAATGTTGAATAAAATAGCCGCGGGCGATAAGAACGCGCGGGAAGAATTTATTATCGCGAATATGCGGCTTGTGCTGTCCGTTATAAAGCGGTTCTGGCGCAAAAACAATTCCGACGATATGTTTCAGGCGGGCATGACGGGGTTAATAAAGGCGATAGATAATTTCGACCCTAAATTTCAGGTCAAATTTTCCACATACGCCGTGCCTATGATAATCGGGGAAATCAAGCGGTATTTAAGGGACGGCAATTCTTTGAGAATAGCGCGTTCCATACGCGACAAGGCGTATAAAATTTTGCAGACCCGCACGGAGATAGAGAAAAAGGACGAAGAAGCGACTTTGGAACGCATCGCTGACGAAATGCAGGTAAAACTTTCAGAAGTGGTGTACTGTTTAGACGCTATATCTGACAACGTTTCGCTTTACGACCCTGTGTATAATAAAAACGGCGACGAACTGCTTTTAATGGACAGTATAGGCGACAACCGCAATACCGAAGAAAACTGGTCTGACAAGGTGGCGATAGACAGCGCTTTGAACCTTTTGGAACAGCGGGAAAGAAATATCATTTATTTAAGATATTTCGAAGGCAAAACGCAGACGGAGATATCGGAAGCGGTAGGCATTTCCCAAGCGCAGGTATCGCGCCTTGAAAAAAACGCACTTTCCTATATAAAGAACTCTTTAAAAGCATAAACCGAATCAAAAAAATAAAATTACCGCCCCCGCGCTTGACTAAAGCGCGGGGGCGGCGTTTATAAATAAGTAATTTTTCCGCGCGGTAATACGGACAAACCGTTTCGGCATAAAATACACTATGATATTATCGTATAAAGAACTCAAAAAGCGCGACGTGGTAAATATCGCGGACGGCAGGTCTTTCGGGAAACTTACCGATTTGAAACTTGATTTTCCGTGCGGAGTGCTTAAAGGCATAGTCGTTTGCGACAGAAAGCGCGGCGGGCTTTTGGGGCTGTGGTGTAAAAACGAGATTTTTATAGACGAGAAACATATAATCAGGATAGGTGGGGACGTGATACTCGTAAACTTAAAAAATTCCGACACGGTAATGCCGTCCGTCGTGGATATAAACGCCAAAAACGGCAAAAGTGCCGCTTTTCCGCCGCAGAAAAAACCTTCGCCCTGTCCGCCGAAACCGCCATGTCCGCCGTGCGGTAAACCCGCGCCGCTTTCTCCACCCAAACCGCCTTGCCCGCCACCGCCGCAGATTGCGCCTTGCGATTTTACGGAAAACGCTGAAGAATACGGAGAAGACGTTCGGATAGACTTTGAAGATTATTAAGCCGCGGGCGGTAAATTTTGATAAAAGCCTTGAAAACGCGCCGAAATTGTTGTATCATAGTTTCGGGCGTTTTTAATTTGTACCCGATTTGAATTTTTCAAATAAAAACGCCTTTACGGAGATAATTTATGATACTTACCGTATGCCCGAATCCGAGCATAGACTGCACAATCGAACTTGAAAGCCTTAACGTAGGTATGCTTAACCGCATACAGGGGAAAGTGGAAACCTATTCGGGCAAAGCGCTTAACGTGGCGATAGGCGTAAGCCGTTTAGGTGAAGCCTGCACCGCCACGGGCTTTATGTTCGAAAACCAGAAGCGCACGTTCGAGCACGTGCTTACGAAAGAAGGTATAAAGTGCGATTTCGTTTCCTGCGAAGGCGACACGCGTGTAAACTATAAGATAATAGACAAAAAATCAATGCTTACCGAGATAAACGACGTTGGCGAAGAAGTGAACCTTGATAAACAGGCGCAACTTGTGGAAAAGACTAAAGCCTTGTCAGCGGACGCCGATATAGTAGTTATGAGCGGCAGTCTGCCGAAAGGCGTTGCGCCCGAATTTTACGCAGAAGTTATAAAAAACCTGTCGCCGCGGGTGAAAGTTGTGGTGGACGCCGAAAAGACGAATATGCTTGCCGCCCTTTCCGCGCGAGAACTGTTTATGGTAAAACCCAACGTGAAAGAACTCGAAAACTTTTCGGGCGTACAGATAAGAAAACTTACCGACGTATTAAAAGCGTCCGAAGCGTATTTTGAAAAGGGCGTTAAATACGTGTTGGCGTCTCTCGGCACGGAAGGCGCGGTTTTAACCGACGGTACGGACAGTTTTTACTGTAAAAGCGCGTCGGTCGCGGTAAATTCCACCGTCGGCGCGGGGGACAGTATGGTCGCCGCCGCGTGCGTGGGGGTATATAACGGCGTGCCTATGCGTGAGATTTTAAAAGAAGCGGTAGCCGCGGGAACTGCCGCCGTAACGACCAGCGGAACTAATCTTTTCTATAAAGACAAATACAACGAAATTTATTCTAAATTACAGACGGAAAGATTATAACGGGCGGTAAAAGGTTTTAATAAGGATAAAGTATGATAGCGTTATACGTGGCTTTGGGGATAATTTGCGGAATTTTGGGCGTTCTTATATTGCACGTCCTGTTTTTGTTCGCGCTGTCGCTCTTTGTTAGGAATAAAGAATACTCAAAAGCCAGCCGTTTTTACCGTTCGGTAATTACCTATCATATGCGGCTTATACTGTTCTTTTCACGCGTAAAGGTGGTGGTATCGGGCAAGGAAAAACTTGCCGCCGTTAAGGACAAGTTTCTTTTAGTCGGCAATCACCGTTCCGATTTTGACCCGATTATTACAGCGATAGGCTTAAAACTCAAAGAGTTTGCCTTTATTTCCAAGCCGGAAAACTTTAAAATTCCGTTTCTCGGCAAAATTGCGAAGAAATGTCTTTATTTACCGATAGACAGAGATAACCCACGGAACGCCATAAAAACTATAGTCCGTGCGGCGGAACTCATTAAAAACGGCACGGCGTCTTACGGCGTATACCCCGAAGGCACTAGAAGCAAAAGCGTAAATATACTGCCTTTCCACGACGGGGTGTTTAAAATCGCCCAAAAGGCGGAAGCACCCGTCGTAGTAGTCGGAGTACGGGGTTCTGAAAAGGTGCACGAAAACGCGCCGTGGAAAAGGACGGTGGTTTACTTGGACGTTTTAGAAGTTATAGACGCGGAAACGGCAACCGTGCTTTCTTCGCACGAACTTAGTGAGCGTGCGCGGGAAAAGATTGCGGCGGCGACGGAAGGGAAATAGCCGTCGAAAAACGGTATATACTGAAAGATAAACGCATAAAATGTATTATTCTTTTAATTCGGGGGATAATACAATGCGTGAAGACCTTATCGACAGGGTGCTTAAAGAGGCGCAGTATATTGCCGAAACGGGCGCAACCGTACGGGACGCGGCGAAAGTTTTTCATTTTTCCAAATCTACGGTACATAAAGACGTGTCCGAACGGCTGTATTTTATCGACAGGGCGCTGTTTAATAAAGTAAAAAAAGTTCTGCGTAAAAATCTTGATGAACGACATATCCGCGGCGGGCTTGCCACGCGCGAGAAATATTTAAAAGCGCAAAATAAAGCCTGATTTTTTTATTTGACTTTCGCGCTTTATTATGTTAAAATAAAGACGATAAACCTGAACCGAAAGGGCAACACCTGACGGCAAAGGGGAGAAATTAAGGAACTTTAAGGCGTTTTATGCCTTATTGATTTACGTCCCTCCCTTTGCTACGCGAAGGGAGTTTCTTTTTGGTATTATAAGGGCACAATAAAGGAGTAGATTATGAAAAAACTCATTGCGCTAATTTTAAGCATAGTATCGGCTTTAACGGTATTTGCCTTTTCCGCCTGCGGGGATAAAGAACCTGCCGCCGAAAGACCTGTAATAACCGTTTATGCGCCCGACGGCGCGCCCGCACTTTCCATAGCGAAGTTTATCGCGGACGGCGACAATTTCGGAACGGACGCGGACGTTTCCTATAACGTCGTAGCGGCGGCTAATATCGGACAAGTTATGCAACAGGGCAAGGGCGATATCATAATAATGCCCGTAAACGCCGCGAGCAAATTATACGCCGTAAACACGGAAAATCCGTATAAAATGGCGGGCGTTATTACGCACGGCAACCTTTATATAATGAGTAAAGAAAACATTTCGTTGCAGGACTTAAAAGGCAAAGTAGTCGGTGTTATAGGGCAAGGCAACGTTCCCGACCTTACTTTACGCGCGGTGCTTAAAAACGCGAATATAGAGTATGAACCGTCCGACACAGCCGTTTCGGGTAAAGTCGCGCTTAAATATTTTGCCGACGGTTCCGAACTCGTTCCCGCACTTATAAAAGGTAATATGGAAATAGGACTTTTGCCCGAACCTGCCGCGAATACTCTTATAAGTCGTAATTCCGCATATAATTACGCGCTCGATTTGCAGGAACTTTACGATGCGGAAACAAAAGCCTATCCGCAAGCGGTAGTTATGGTAAAAAGCAGCGTAATTCAATCTTATCCCGAAATTATCGCAAATTTCGGCGGTAAAATCGCGAGTGATGTCAGTTGGGTAAGAGCAAACACCGCACTTGCGGTTGACGCTATAAATTCTGTGCTTGCCGAAGGGCTCACTCCGTCGCTTGTTGCGGCAAACCTTAACGCTACGGTTATTGATAACTGCAAGATAAGTTGGCAATCGGCGGCGGACGCAAAAGAAGAAGTAAAAACGTATATCAACGCGATAATAGATATCGTGCCGCAAGCGGCAAAAGCCGTTTCGGACGATTTTTTCGCATAACGCGTTATGAAAAAAAGCGATAGAATTTTAAATTTCGTTCTGCCTATTATAACCGTTGCCGCAGTCGTCGTTTTATGGGCGGCGGCGGCGCAGGCTGTTGACAGCGAATATATTTTGCCGACCGTGGGCGAAACTTTTACCGCGCTTTTGGAGTTATTTAAAAGCGAGGAGTTTTACCGCGCCTTTTCAGGCACTCTTTTACGCAGTTTTATCGCTTTTTTTATATCCTACGTTTTAGCGTTTTTTGCCGCGCTTTGTTCCTATAAATCGGAAAAAGCCAAGCGGCTTTTAAGTCCTTTAATAGTTATAATCCGCGCGCTTCCCACTATCGCGATAGTTCTTCTTTTAATAGTGTGGACGAATTCCCGCGTCGCGCCCGTTATCGTCACAATGCTCGTTATTTTTCCAACCCTTTACAATAATTTTTACGCCGCACTTTGCGGGATAGATAAAGAGTTAAACGAGATGTGCAAAGTTTTCGGTGTAAAAAATGCGGAAAGGCTTAAAAAAGTGGTATTCCCGCAAATTGCGCCCGAACTTATTTCCGCGGCGGGGGCGGGGCTTACGCTTAACCTTAAACTTATGGTCGCCGCAGAAGTGCTTGCGCAGACGGCGCGGTCTATGGGCTATCTGCTTAATACGTCGAAAATCTATTTTGAAATACCCACTATGCTCGCGCTGGTGCTTATAACCGTAATCACGGGGCTTATTATAGAGTTTCTGTTTGGGCTTTGGGCTAAAAAGGCGGTGAAAAAATGATAAGCCTTAAAAACATTACCAAAAGATACGGCGATAAAACCGTGTTTGAAAATTTTAATCTTGACGTACAGGAAAACGCCATAACTGTCGTTTTAGGGGAAAGCGGTTCGGGAAAAACCACGCTTTTAAATATGATAGCGCGGCTTACCCCTTTCGACGGGGAAATTACGGGCGCTGAAAAAGTGTCTATGGTTTTTCAGCGGGACAGGTTAGTTCCGCACCTTACCGTTAAAGAAAATATTTTGCTCGCAAATAAAACCGCCGACGTAAAAGCCCTGCTTGATAGCGCGAATTTAGCGGGGACTGAAAACCTTTATCCCAAAGACCTTTCCGCGGGTATGGCTAGAAGAGTTGCGATTTTGCGCGCGTTTGCGTCTACCGCGCCGCTCATTATGATGGACGAACCGCTTGTAAACCTTGACTTATCGCTTAAATATTCCATTATAGGACAGATAAAGCGGTTAAGGGCAGAAAGCGGCAAGACGGTAATTTTAGTTTCGCACGACGTAAAAGAAACGGTTATGCTTGCGGACAGAATCGTCGTTATCGGCGGCGGCAAAATAATTTACGATAAGCCTTCCGCCACGGAACGTGCGCTTACGAACGTGCTGTTAAATAATTTTCACGCATAAAAAGAGTTGTTTTTAAATGGTTGCAAAAAAATCAGATAAGGGGTATAATTAAAGAACTTATTACTTTATAGTTTTAATAACAGTCAGTTTTGGCAAAACTTAACAAAGGAGGGGTATATGACTAATCCTGTGGTATCCGTGATTGTTCCGTGCTACAACGTAGAAAAGTTTTTACCCGTCCTTTTTAAATGTTTTAACAGACAGACCTATCGGAACTTTCAGGCGATATTCGTAGACGACGGCAGCACCGACGGTACGCTTGACGTATTACGGGAATACTGTTCTTCCCGTCCGCAACATACCGTTGTTTCGGGCGAGAACGCGGGGGTGGCTTCCGCGCGCAACAAGGGGCTGGACGCGATAAAGGGCGAACTTTTTACTTTCTGCGACGCGGACGATATAATTTGCGACAATCATCTGGAACTGCTTGTAAAACATATATCCGAAGAAAATGCCGATATGGCGGTGTGTTCTATAAAACGATTGTCCGGTAAAAAGGTCGGTAGTTTTAATTTCGACGTTAAACCCCGCGCCAAAAAAGTGCGCGCGTTTGATAGAATTCAGGCGTTAGAACAGTATTTTTCACAGGAAAAGTTTGACTTTTTACTGCTGAATAAAATTTACCGCACCGAAACTATGTTAAAAAGCGGCGCGCGGTTTTTAGACGGCACGAGATACGGCGAAGAGTCGTATTTTATCTGTAAATATTTGTTAAAATCCCAAAAGACGGTTTTTTACGGCGCGAAAACTTACGTGTATTTACAGCATAAAAGCAGTCTTATGCACAGCAGGTTCAATGAAAAACGCAACGATATTTATATAAATATAAGCGCGGTTTTAAGTACACTTAAAAACGACCGTACATTGTCGTCGGTCGTTCCTTACGTTAAAGTTATGCGCGCGGGATATTCCGTGGGTATTCTGTATTTTATTCTGCGTAGCGACTATAAAAACGATTGCGTTATCGCGGGGATAGTAAACCACCTTAAAACCGATGCGAAATATATCGGGAAAAGCCGTAAAGTCGCGCTTTATAAAAAGATTTTTATACCCGTCTGCGCGGTGCTTGCAAAAATAATTTTTAAAAAGCAGTTGAAAAAATATCCGCGTGCGGTTTCAGAAAATACGTCCGTTCCGGAATTCGGTGAAAGCGGAGATTAAAAACGCTATACGCGCACGGTTATTATTTTATATCCGCTATCGTTCAGGGTGAAATCATCACCCTGTTTTTTATTAGTTAAAATCTGCTTTTCTTCTCCGTTTACGCACACGGCGAAAACTTGTGCGCCCGTAAAATCTTCGCTTGCCAGAATTTTTTGTATAAATTTATATAGTTCCCCGTTTTCGGGCGTTTTAAAGTCGTGAGAGAATAAGCAGAGCGCGGTAGTCAGCGCGTCGAGTTTTAAGCCGTTTCTGCCTATAACGGTAGCGCTTGCAACACCCGTTTCCGCTGGGCGACCGCTTGACGCGTCTATTAAGTGCGAATAGGTTTTACCGCCCGTCGTATAATTTTTTTCGTAATCACCGCTTGTGGAAACCGCAAGGTTGTCTTCGGAAAGTTTAACGGTTAAAATGTTTTCGGTTCTATTCCGCGGGTGGACGATTGATAAACTGTCGACCGAGAGAATATTGATACTGCTGCCGCCGACGTTTACGTAGCCGCCTTTTATGCCGTCTGCCGCCATAATTTCGGCAATTTTATCCGAGCAGTAGCCTTTTAGCGCGCCACCGAAATCTATTTTTGCACCGTCCAAAGTTTTAGTTGCCCAAGTGCCGCCGAGAGTAAATTTATCGTAGCCGATAAGTTCTTTCGTTGCCGTAATTTCTTCATCCGTCGGTACGGCAAAATTTGCAACGGGAAAGTTTGGCGAAAATTGCCATAAAACCGACAACGGGTATACCGACGGGTCGAACTTCCCTTCGGTAAACTCGTACATTTTTCCGCAAACTTCCGCCACGAACTTAAACCGTTCGGAAATATTAACGCTGTCGCCGGCGCTTGCGGAGTTTATCTTTGAAACCGTGCTTGTGTTTACCGTGGCGGAAAATTCGGCGTTAAGTTCCGTAATCAGCGCGCGTATTTTATCCGCCGCGCTGCCCGTTAGGGTTTTGCCGCGGGCTTGTACGGTTATATCCACGTTATTGAAAGCGGTAAAATGCCTTTGTTCGCCGCCCGTATTGCAAGCGGCGGGCAAAAGAACAAAAGCGGCTAAAACCGCACACATTGTAAGAAGTAATCTTTTTCACATTATTTTCCTTGTTATAATTATATTATAAATCGTCGCTAAAAGCAATTTATATATTGACAAAAATTTTTACCTTTGGTAAAATATAAAAGGTTGGGATTTTTAAAGATAGGGGGTTGTTTTTTCGTGCCGAGATATAAAATAGCGGACGTCGTGTTTGACGCCGAACTGATGTACGGCTATACCGCTAAACTGTGCGAAAAATACCTGTATTCGGGTAGCGACAAGCCCGAATTTACCGCCGTAATGACGCAAAAGGATATCGACGCCGAGAAAATGCAGGAAGGCGCTGAAAAATTTCCTGATTATTACCTTGAAAGCCTTGCGCTTTTCAGAAAATTATGCGACTATACGCTTTCGTTTAAGCAAGGCATAATATTTCACAGCAGCGCGGTGGCGGTGGACGGCAAAGCGTATCTTTTTACCGCACCGAGCGGAACGGGTAAATCCACGCACGCGCGGCTCTGGCGGGAAATGCTTGGCGATAGGGCGGTGATGATTAACGACGATAAGCCCATAATAAGGTGGGTGGACGGCGATTTTTACGTTTACGGCACGCCGTGGAACGGTAAACACCGACTTGACACTAATACCCGTGCGAAAATTGCGGCAATCTGCGAATTAAGGCGGGGCACAACAAACAGGATTTATAAGATTTCCCCGCAGGAAATGCTTATGGTCGTTATGAATCAGACTATAAGACCAACGGAAGCGGACAAGGTCGATAATCTGATTTTTATACTCGACAAACTTCTTACCGCCGTGCCGTTATATAGATTAGAGTGCGATATTTCGGAAGAAGCGGCAAAAACTTCATACGCCGAAATGGTGGAAAACGCCGATAAATAAAGGGGTAAAATTTATGAAAATCAAAGACGGGTTTATTCTGCGCGAGGTTGCTGGGAGTTTTATCGTCGTCGCCGTGGGCGAAGCGGTAAAGGAATTTAACGGCATCGTCAACCTGAACGAAACGGGCGCGGTTTTATGGAAGACACTTGAAAAAGGCGCTACTAAAGAGCAACTTGTAAAAGCGCTTTTAGCGGAGTACGACGTGGACGAAGAAACCGCGCGTAAAGATATAGACGCGTTTATAAACAAATTACAGGAGGCGAAACTCGTCAGGTAGGTTTTGGCGGGCACATACTTATGAAAATCGGCTTTGACAACAAGAAATATCTCGAAATGCAATCGGCGAAAATTCTCGAACGGATATCTATGTTCGGCGACAAGTTGTATTTGGAATTCGGCGGCAAACTGTTCGACGACTATCACGCGTCAAGGGTGCTACCGGGGTTTTTGCCCGACAGTAAAATAAAGATGCTGTCGCAACTTAAGGACAAAGCGGAAATACTTATCGCGATAAACGCCAACGATATAGAAAAGAATAAAACGCGCAGCGATCTCGGCATAACTTACGATACCGAAGTTATACGTTTAATAGACATTTTCCGCAGCCGCGGATTTTACGTCGGCAGCGTGGTGCTTACCCGCTTTGCCGAACAGCCTTCCGCCGTGGCGTTTAAAAAAAGGCTGGAAAATCTCGGTATCAAAGTATACCGCCATTATCCGATAGAAGGTTATCCTTCGGAAGTGGAAAAGATAGTAAGCGAAGAAGGGTACGGCAAAAACGAGTACGTGGAAACCACCCGCCCGCTGGTCGTAATAACCGCCCCGGGACCGGGGAGCGGAAAAATGGCGACTTGTCTTTCGCAACTTTATCACGAAAATAAGCGCGGCGTAAAAGCGGGCTACGCTAAATACGAAACTTTCCCCATTTGGAATTTACCCTTAAATCATCCCGTAAACGTGGCGTACGAAGCGGCTACCGCCGACCTTGACGACGTTAATATGATAGACCCCTTCCATTTGGAAGCGTACGGCAAAATGTCCGTTAACTATAACCGCGACGTGGAAATATTCCCCGTGCTTTCGGCTATGATGTCCAAGATTATGGGCAGTTCGCCGTATAAATCGCCGACCGATATGGGCGTAAATATGGCGGGCTATTGCATTGTTGACGACGAAGTCTGCTCGAAAGCGAGCAAGCAGGAGATAATACGAAGATATTACGCCGCCCGCCTTGACGTTATGAAAGGGCTTATCCCGAAAGACGCCGAAACCAAAATAGATATACTTATGCAGAAAATGCATATCACCATAAACGACAGGGCGGTAGTCGCCGTCGCGCTTAAAAAGGAAGAATCGACGGGACTTCCCGCCGCGGCGATTGAACTTTCCGACGGACAGATAATAACGGGAAAGACCAGCGACCTTTTAGGCGCTTCCGCGGCGGCTTTACTTAACGCGCTTAAGGTTTTGGGCGGAATAGACGACGGTATACCGCTTATATCTTCCGCGGTAATAGAACCTATACAGAAACTTAAAGTGGAACATATGGGTAGCATCAACCCGCGCCTTCATACCGACGAAATATTGTTGTCGCTTGCCGTTTCCGCGGTAACCAACCCGACAGCCGCGCACGCGCTCCGTCAACTCGACAAATTAAAAGGCGCGCAGTTCCACTCGACCGTAATACTTTCGCACGTGGACGAAAAAACGCTTAAAAAGTTGGGTATCGACATAACTTGCGAACCCAAACGCAAAAAAAGCGTAGATACGTACCTGAAATAAACCGCGTTTATTAAAACGGTTATAACGGTAATTTTTCGCGCCCGCAGTTTTTTTAACTGCGGGCGCATTTTCGCCAAAAAATCATCTTTTTATAAGCGTCGCAAAGTAAAAAAATTTTAAAAAACGGTCGTTTTCTATTGACAAAATTATTTTCCCGTATATAATAGAAATTAGCACTTGAAAGTTGCGAGTGCTAAACGCGTAAAAAATTTTTCGGAGGATAACATATGACGGTTAAACCATTGTTCGACAAAGTAGTTGTCGAAAGTATCGAGCAGGAAGAAAAGACGGGTACGGGATTTATACTTCCGTCCAAATCGCAGGAAAAGCAGGAAATGGCTAAAGTCGTCGCCGTAGGTCCCGGGGGGATTGTAGACGGCAAGGAAATAACCATGCAGGTAAAGGTGGGAGACACGGTGCTTTATTCTAAATATTCCGGTTCGGAATTTAAAGTAGACGGTAAAAATCTGATAATCATCCGTCAGAGCGATATTCTGGCGATTGTAGAATAATATAAAGGAGTAGTAATTATGGCTAAACAGTTGAAATACGGCGAAGAAGCAAGAAAGGCGCTTCAAAAGGGCGTTGATACGCTTGCGGATACGGTTAAAATAACTTTAGGACCTAAAGGCAGAAACGTAGTTTTGGATAAAAAATTCGGCGCGCCTTTAATCACCAACGACGGTGTTACCATTGCGAAAGAAACCGAACTCGAAGACGCGTTCGAGAATATGGGTGCGCAACTCGTAAAGGAAGTTTCGACCAAGACCAACGACGTAGCGGGCGACGGAACAACCACCGCGGTAATACTCGCGCAGGCTATGATAGGGGAAGGCTTAAAGAACGTTGCGGCGGGTGCAAACCCCATTATGCTTAAAAAGGGTATCGCGGGCGCTGTAGACGTTGCGGTCAAAGAACTTCACGCAATAAGTAAACCCGTCAAAGACAAAAACGCGATAGGGCAGGTCGCTTCTATCTCCGCGGGGGACGCGGAAGTGGGCGCGCTGATTTCCGAAGCGATGGAGAAAGTCGGTAAAGACGGCGTTATCACGATAGAAGAATCCAAGACAATGAAAACCGAACTCACCACCGTCGAAGGTATGCAGTTCGACAGGGGCTACGCTTCGGCGTATATGGTAACCAACACCGATAAAATGGAAGCGGTGCTTGATTCGCCCGTAATTTTAATTACCGATAAAAAGATATCGTCCGTGCAGGAAATTCTGCCCGTAATTAACCCGATAGTCGAACGCGGATTGCGCTTACTTATTATCGCGGAAGAAGTGGAAGGCGACGCGCTTGCGGCACTCGTCGTAAACAAACTTAAAGGCGTATTGAACTGCGTCGCGGTTAAAGCCCCGGGCTTTGGCGACAGAAGAAAAGCTATGCTTGAAGATATTGCTATTTTAACGGGCGGCACGGTCATCTCTTCCGAACTCGGCTACGAGTTTAAGGACGTAAGTCTCGATATGCTGGGCAAAGCGGGTTCCGTTAAAGTCGATAAAGACAATACGACGATAATAAACGGCGCAGGCGACCCCAAGGCTATCGAAGCGAGAAAGCAGGCAATCAAAGCGCAGATAGACGCGACCACTTCCGACTACGACAGAGAAAAGTTGCAGGAACGCCTTGCTAAACTTGCGGGCGGCGTTGCGGTAATCAACGTCGGCGCGGCGACCGAAATCGAAATGAAGGAAAAGAAACTCCGTATAGAAGACGCTTTGAACGCTACCAAAGCGGCGGTGCAGGAAGGTATAGTTCCCGGCGGCGGAATTGCACTCATCAGCACTATAAAGGCGATTAAGAAATATGCGGACGGACTTTCCGGCGACGAAAAGACTGGCGCAAATACCGTGTTAAAGGCTGTGGAAGCGCCGCTTAAACAGATAGCGGCAAACGCCGGACTTGACGGCGCGGTTATCTTAAACGAAATCTTAAAAGCGGATAAACCCAACTACGGTTTCAACGCGCTTACCAACGAGTATACCGATATGGTAGAAAGCGGCATAATCGACCCGACCAAGGTTACCCGTTCTGCTTTAATGAACGCGGCGTCGGTTGCTGGAGTATTCTTAACGACGGAGTCGGTCGTTGCGGATATTAAAGAACCCGAACCTCCGCAGATGCCTGCGGGCGGTATGGGCGGAATGTACTAATCCCTACTTTTTCAGCACTGAAAAAGTAGCAAAAAGGCGTGGGGAGTTGCGATTCTCCCCACACCCCTACAAACGCTTTATAAAGAATAAAAATTAAATTAAAAAACAGTCCGTTGTTTTATCGGACTGTTTTTTTATTGTTTTTCTCTCTCTTCGAAACACAAAACATATTCGGGCGAAACATCGCAAACGATGCACAGTTTTGCCAAAGTGTCCAAAGAAGGCAATATGTCTTTACTTACATAATGTGCTATGGCGGACTGAGAAACATTTAGTTCTCTTGCGAGTTTTGTTTGCGACATACCGCTGTTTTTTATGGTTTCCACTATTCTGTTTTGTATCGTTTTAATATCAACCATTGCAAAACCTTTTTTACAATTATATGATTATTAAGCATAATTTGCTTGACTTATGATTAATAATCATATAAAATATATTTTGCAAATTCCGTTTGTCGCAACACAACAATAAAAGCGCCGCCACGAAAAAACTTCGTGGCGGCGCTTTTATTGTTGCTTATTTTTATACTATTATCATTTGATTTTCGTTCGTATTTTCGTTAGTCGCTAAATTATATACGTCGTTTGCTAAAACGTCGAGTTCAAAACTCTTTAAAGCCGTCTTTTTAAGGTCAGAAATGTCGCTTTTTCTGGTTATAATCGGTATACGGCTTTTTTCGGTGAGCATTGAGATTATGTCTTTGCAATCGGCATTTACCGCAAGTACTTTGGCGTAAAGGCGGGATGACAAACAATCTTCCGTAAACTCTTTGGTTATTCCCAAAAGGTTTGCTATAAATATTCTGCGTATCCGCGCCGCCGTGTAGCGTTTAGTGGAAATTTTATCTACTAACGCGTCTATATGCTTATTGTCTTTAACTAACGCTTTTATGCGGTTTTCCAAGCCTTCGGAACAATCGGGGGTTTCTGCAAGTTTTTCTTTGCTTGCGGTAATCAGCGCCGCCGTAGTGATTTTATCGAACGCAAAGGGGTAAGGCTTTAAATCGTCGTAAACGTAGGGCGGCAGGCTCTTTTTGAGTTTTTTGAGTTTCCCTTCCCGTATTTTTTGGCGAATACTCGTCGCGCTGGTTATGCCCTTTTTAAGTATTATGCTGTTGTGGTCGCCTTCGCGTAGCATAGGATAAGGCTCTATACTGCTGTTCCTTTTTATCAGCGCTTTGGTATATTCCAAACCTAGAATATTGTTTGGTAGCGAAATCAGTTCTTCGCTCATTTCTTCGCCTTTTAATTCTTTTACCGTCAGAAATTTCGCTTTGGCGAGCGAAACGCCGTCTTCTAAATGGTTTTTAAGAATTCTCTTAAACTCTTTGGTTTCGTCCAAAAGCGCTTTTGCCAGCGCGAAAAATTTTTCCTTTTTTCCGCTTTCCACCCCAAAGCACAGCCCGTCCGCTACACCCAAATCGTCCAAAAGGTTGACAGCGCCCGTCGCAAACGTTTCGGCGTTAGCCGTAGCGAAGACGGTGGGGAGTTCTATTACCGCGTCCGCCCCCGCGATTATCGCTTGTTTTGCCCTGATAAACTTGTTTAAAACGGCGGGTTCGCCGCGCTGGGTAAAGTTCCCGCTCATTAAAACGATAACCCGTTCCGCGCCGAGTTCGGTTTTCATATATTCGATATGTTTTAAATGCCCCAGATGAAAGGGGTTGTATTCGGCAACGGTGGCGCAAATTTTCATAAATATTTCTCCGAAATAATTTACTTTTTTGTCCGAAAGTTGTAAAATAATTAAGGACGCTAAAAAGTTTTTCGTTTATATTATTGTACAACATTTTCTTAAAAAGTCCAAACGAATTTTTTATGTATAACAAGGAGTATCATTTATGGCGGATATTTTATCGCAGATTAAAGAACGGGCAAAGTTAAAAAACAAGAACATTGTTTTAACCGAAGGTGAAGACGCGAGAGTGGTCGCAGCGGCGGCTACCGTAGTTAAAGAAGGTTTTGCGCGCATAACTCTTCTCGGCAATAAAGCGGAAATCGAAAAGAACAACGCGGGCGTTGACCTTACGGGCGTAAACGTCGTCGACCCCAAGACGGACGCTAAAGCCGACGAATACGCCGCTATGCTTTATAAAGCGAGAGAAGGCAAAATCAACAAGAAAACGGGACTTCCCGAATATTCGGACGTGGCGCAGGCAAAAGCCGCCATACTTAAAGACTATGCTATGTACGGCGCGCTTATGCTTAAAGCGGGGGACGTTGACGGTATGGTTTCGGGCGCTTGCCACTCCACGGCGAACACTCTTCGCCCCGGACTGCAGGTAATTAAGACGGCGGCGGGGATTAACACGGTATCTAGTTCTTTCATTATGATAGCGCCCGCGCCCCACAAATATAATCCCGACGGCGTTGCTGTGTTTGCCGACTGCGCTATAAATATCGAACCGGACGCAAATCAACTTGCGGATATCGCTATTTCCTCTGCGGAAACGGCAAGGAATATCGCGGGGATAGAGCCGCGCGTCGCTATGCTGTCCTTTTCCACGAAAGGCAGCGGCAACGACGACAAGTACTTTAAGTCCGTGCCGAAGATGCAGGAAGCGACCCGTATCGCAAAAGAAGCCGCACCCGATTTGATTTTGGACGGCGAATTCCAGTTCGACGCGGCAACCGCGCCCGAAGTCGGCAAGTTAAAAGCACCCGACTCTAAAGTTGCGGGCAACGCCAACGTGTTTATATTCCCGAACATTAACGCGGGCAATATCGGCTACAAGATTGCGCAGCGTTTCGGCGGATATTTGGCGCTTGGTCCTATCTGTCAGGGCTTTGCTAACCCGATAAACGACTTGTCCCGCGGCTGTAGTGCGGACGACGTGGTGGCGGTCGTGGCAATAACCGCGCTTCAGGCGGAATAATTTTAACCGAAAAAACTTAAAAGGAAATATATCTATGAAAATTTTAGTTATTAACGCGGGCAGTTCTTCTTTAAAATATCAACTTATCGATATGGCAAACGAAAGCGTACTCGCCAAAGGTCTTTGCGAAAGAATTACTTTCACGGGCGGCGTGCTTACGCAGAAAACCGCCGACGGCAGGGAAACGGTTATAAAGCAGGATATGCCTTCGCATAAAGAAGCGATGGAACTTGTCCTTAAAGCAATGCTTGACAAAGATAAGGGCGCTATAAAGAGCGTAAGCGAAATCGGCGCGGTGGGGCACAGGGTTCTCCACTCGGGCGAAGATTTCAAGCAGTCTGTAGTAATAGACGACGAAGTTATTAAAATCTGCGAAAAGAACGCGGAATTAGGACCACTCCATATGCCCGGCAATATCGCGTGCATTAAAAGTTGCAGGGAAGTTATGAAAGGCGTGCCGATGGTAGCCGTTTTCGATACGACTTTCCACTCCACGATGCCCGCTAAAGCCTATATGTACGGTATACCTTATGAAGTGTACGATAAGTACAAGATAAGAAAGTACGGTTTCCACGGCACTTCGCATAAGTTCGTAAGCGAAGAAACCATTAAACTTTTAGGCAAAAAAGACGCGAAGATTATCGTCTGCCACCTTGGCAACGGTTCTTCTATCTCCGCGGTAAAGGACGGCAAGTGTCAGGATACTTCGATGGGCTTTACGCCCTTGGAAGGTTTGGTTATGGGTAC
>CAMORY010000034.1 GCA_946624395.1 uncultured Clostridia bacterium
AATTACATTTATTGTAATTGTCAAAGATGTGGGTATAAGGATAGTGCAAATAAAATCCATTATATTACGATATGATTTTTATTTTCAATATTTTATACTTTTCAGTAAGCAAATAATAAAAATGGCAACGGTTTTACGCTGTTGCCATTTTTATTTATATTGACACAGGTAAATTTGGTGTATTATAATATATAAAAAAGTCGGCGGGACTGCGTGTATGAAAAGTATAAAGAAAATATTATCCATATTTTTGATTTTTATGCTCTGCTTTGCGGTAAGCATAGGCAGCGCGGCGTGCGACTTTTCTAAACACGGGCTTGTTGGTCCGTGGATTATCGAATACGACGAGACGGATTATTTAGACGACACCGAAGACGACGTCGGGTTTCCGAATAACGTAAGGTTTTACAGGTATTTAAATATATTCAATAATGCGCAAAATTCGGGTAAATTGTACGTCAATAGCGTGGAAATGCTTGCGGCGTATATAGAATACGTTAATTTTTACGCGATAACGAAAAAGGTAGATATTGCGATTACCTATTCCGCAGACGATTTTTACAGCGAATACGTAGCAGCGAGCGAACTTTATGAAAACGGCGCGCATATGGTTATCGGGCACGAAGCGGCTATCGGGCATAGCGGTAAAACGGGGAGTTATCGCATAACGAAAAGCGACGCGGAAACTCTTGCAACTAAAACGTTTGACGAAGAGAAAGAATACGTTTCGGCACAGACCGATTACGCGCTTAAAATGGTCGTGTCGCCTGAAAACGCGCGCGCGGAAGATTACGACGAATTCGCGTTAAATTCCCGCACTAAAATTCTGACTAATATAACGAACAGCGAACAGTTGCGCTGGGCTATTTCTAACGGGTACAAGCCGCAATGCGTTGCGGGTTCTGCGGCTGAAAAGGTGTTAAACAGCGCAAAGGCAGTGCTACGTGAAATAGTGTCCGACGAGATGGATGATTTGACTAAACTTCGCGCTATTTACGAGTGGTTGGCGCTTAACGTTAATTACGATAATTTGGCGGCGCAGGAGTTGCAAACTAATGCGGCGTTAAAAGCGAGCGAATACGACGCGTGGTATGCGGAAGGGGTGTTTGATAATCAAAAAGCCGTGTGCGAAGGGTACGCAAAAGCGTTTATCATAATGGCAGGGCTGGAAGGAATACCCGCGATATTTATAACGGGCGACGGGCACGCGTGGAACAGGGTAATGTTAGGTGGCGAGTGGTACGTGGTGGACGCCACGCACGCCGACGTGCACGTAGAGAATAAAGAGGTGTTTTCTTACGGTTCGTTTTTGATGACCGACGCGGAGAAAACGCACCGCGGCTATACTTCTACAGATTACACGGATTTTGCGGCGACAACGGAATTCAATATTTTTGAAAACCTGACGTTTACTTATAACGAACACGAATACAATTTGGTGATAGAGAGTGCGGCTGAACTTAAAGCGGTTTTAGAGTACGCAAAATCGCTTAACCCGACTGTTGGGGAAATCGGTTGCACGGTCGACATGGTTGTAAAGAAAGAAGACGTTATGAAAGTTGAGTTATGGAAAGACAGGTTTGATATAAAAGCGCTTTATAAAAACACATTAACGCCCGATTATGATTTAAACGGGAACGCACACTATACTTTTTATCTTAAATAGAAATTAGCCCCACGGAGAAGCATCTCCGCAAATAAATTTGCTCCGATGGTCTGCGCTTCGCTTCGACCGAACGCAAGACCGATTGTTTTATAAAACTACCAAACTAAAAGACAGGGTTTTACCCTGTCTTTTAGTTTGGTAGCCCCTTTGTCGTTAAAGGCGAACTGTTTATGCTGTTTACTTGGTCGAAAGTTACGGTTTTGCTGTTTCCCTTATAGTTAAACGTAATTATGAAACGGTCGTCGTAGAGGAAAATACTGTTTACAAATCCGTCTATTAGCCGTTGTTTTCCTTCCTGCGTGTCTAAATCAAGCGTTTTATAAGAATATAATCCGTATTGAATTTGTTCTTTTGTAAGTATCGGACATTTTATCTGAGCCTGCGCAAGTTCCGCTTCGAGATCGCTTTTCTGCGTTTCCAAATCATCAAGTATTTGCTTGGTAGCAGACGAGAAAATACCTTGCGTGATTGCCTTAACAACGTTATCTAATTGACTTTTAACGTCCGCTAATTTGCTTTCCAAAAAAGACAATACATTTAATTAATTGTATCAATACGAGTATAATATTTTTATGACTTACTGAGTTCCAATATAAAAACAAAATTAGACACAGAAAGTTTGTAATTGTTGGTAAATTTTTTTGTTTTGGACTTAATCTATATAATATGCTTGAAAAAAAGATTATTTTTTGTTAAAATTATAAAAGTATTTTAGGATTAATATTGATAGATTATGGCGAATAACACTGTATTTAACGTAACGGTCTGTATTATAGGGATTTTAATACTTACTATACATATCGTAAACTTACTTATTAAAAAGAACAAAAGGGACGACGAAAAATCCTTTCTTGATTTTTTAATTTTTACCGCCGTTCATTTTGCGACCTATCTTACGTTTACTTTTGTTAAAACCGTTTATACGGGCAACGCTTATATTATCGCGTTTTATACGGTTTTTTATATAATGAACAACGTAGAAGTTTTTATGTTGTATAAATATATGAAAAACTATACGAAACGTTCGGGAAAAAACGAAAAAGCGGTAAACGTTATAAACTATGCGCTTTTTGCCGTGTTTATTGTGCTTGACATAGTAAATATATTCACGGGCATTTTCTTTACCGCCGAAAACGGTGCGTATTTAAGAAGTAAAACTATGATTTTGTCGCAAGGGTATCAATTTGTAATGTTCGTTTTGATTGCAATCGTTACGGCGACGAACAAAAACTTAAACGTAAGGGAAAAGACCGCCTTTTCTCTGTATTGTTTTTTGCCTTTCGTGGCAATAATATTTCAGAACATATTTAAGGGCTACGCGATAGCGTACGCGTCGATTATAATTGCAATCGAAGTGCTGTTTTTCTTCGTCAACGTGCAAAAAAACATTGACCTTGCCAACGAAAAAGAAAAGAACAAAGACGCACAGATAAAACTTATGCTTTCGCAGATAAAACCGCACTTCGTTTATAATTCGCTGTCGTCGATATCGACTTTGATTGCTATAAATCCCGATAAGGCGCAGGCGGCACTCGACGATTTTACCGAATATTTACGGCACAATCTTTCGTCTTTAACGGAAACCAGACTTATCCCGTTTGAAGACGAATTAAAGCATATAAAGACTTACGTTTCGCTTGAAAAGATGCGTTTTAACGACAGAATAACCGTCAATTACGACATTAAAGCCGTAGATTTTAGCGTTCCGCCGCTGTCTATACAGCCGATAGTGGAAAATGCGATAAAGCACGGGATTTTAAAAAGAATAGAAGGCGGCACTATTACCGTAAAAACGTTTGAGACAGCGCATAACTACGTGGTGGAAGTAGTTGACGACGGCGTTGGTTTCGATATGCAAAGATTAAACGCTGACAATAACGTTCATGTCGGCATAAACAACGTGAAGTTCAGGATTAAAAATTGCGGCGGCGAAGTTACGGTTCAAAGTGAAGTCGGCAAAGGCACTTCGGTTACGGTTACTTTTAAAAGGGGGCTATAAAATGAGAGTATTGCTCGTTGACGACGAAGAATTAGGGCTTATACGCTTAAAAAACGCCGTAGAAAAAGTGTTGCCCAAAGAAACGGAAATAATAAGTTATACTAACCCCGTAAAAGCGTTTGAAGAAAATTCGGATAAAAGCATAGATATAGCGTTTTTGGATATAGAAATGCCCGTGTTAAACGGCATAACGTTGGCGAAAAAACTTAAAACCGCTAATCCTAAAATAAATATAATATTCGTTACGGCGTATCACGAATACGCACTCGACGCGTATAAAATGCACGCGTCGGGCTACGTCACCAAACCCGTGAACGAAGAAAAAGTAAAAGAAGAACTCGACGGGCTTCGCTATCACGTTGAGATAGCGGCTACTAAAAAATTGCAGGTTAAGTGTTTCGGTAATTTTGATGTTTTTGTTAGCGGCAAGCCCTTAAAATTCAAATACGCAAAATCCAAGGAACTGTTTGCGTATTTAATTGACCGAGAAGGTTCGTCGGTCAATATAAACGAACTTAACGCCGTACTTTGGGAAGAAGACCATAAATCCTATTGCAGAAATCTTATTGCGGATATAAAAGAAACCTTAAAAAGCGTAAATGCGGAAGACGTTTTTATTAAACGCCGAAACGAGTGTTATATAGACATAGACAAGATTGACTGCGACGCTTACGAATATAAGAAAAAT
>CAMORY010000035.1 GCA_946624395.1 uncultured Clostridia bacterium
AAAAAGGATGCCGGTAAATGCGCGGGCTGTTGTACTTGCGTAAGAAAGGGCCCCATAAATTGCCTACGCGAACTAAATTAATTAAATTTGATTTAAAATTTTCCCCCCGCCGCGGAAAATTCCGCGGCGGGCGAAATAGTTTTTATCGTTTATCGTTTATTATATCGTTTCTTCTTTTATAATCTCGCCGTCAAGGGTTTTAAGTGTCAACTCGTCGCCGTTAAGTAGAATATAACTATGCGGAGTGCCGTTCTTCGGTAGCGACACAGAACCCGCGTTGGCGACGATAACGCCGTTTACGCGTTCTATAAACCCCGTATGGAAATGCCCGTATATAATAGCGTCAAAGCGGGTGGCGGGCATATTGTCCTTATTATAAACGTGCCCGTGCGTGCAAAAAACCGTTTTATCCCCCGCGATTATAACCGTATTGTCTATAAAATCAAACTCGGAAATAAGCGTGTCCACCTGACTGTCGCAATTACCTTTCACCACGATAAGTCTGTCTTTCAGCCCATTTAAAATTTCCGCCACTTGTTGCGGTGCGTAATCTTTGGGGAAAGGGTTTCTCGGTCCGTGATTATAAATGTCGCCCAAAAGCAAAAGTTTATCCGCCTTTTCGGCAATAAATTGTTCTTTAACCCGTTCCATATAGAACGCAGAACCGTGAATATCAGAAGCAATCAATATTTTCATAAATCTACCTTATAATAAATTTATACCCTGTTTTCTGTATTTTTCTATATCTTCGTCAGCCCAGATAGAAGCCTGTACTTCACCGATATGCGCCTTTCTTAAAAGGAACATACAAAGTCTCGATTGACCTATTCCGCCGCCGATAGTTAAAGGCAGTCTGCCGTTTATTATATCCTGACAGTATGGGTTTTCGAGTTTATACGTTTCCTTTCTCTTCTTTAATTGTTTTACAAGGCTCTTTTCGTCCACCCTTATACCCATTGAAGAAATTTCAAACGCTATGCCTAAAACGTCGTACCAAAGCACTATGTCGCCGTTCAATTTCCAGTCGTCGTAGTCCGCCGCCCTGCCGTCGTGCGGTGCGCCGTCTTTTAAGTCCCAGCCGATTTGGTACACGAATATCGCGCCGTACTTTTTCGCCGCCGCGTTTTCACGCTCTTTGCGGGTAAAATTCGGGTACTCTTTTTCAAGTTGAGAAGTGGAGATAAACGTAATGTCTTTTGGCAATTCGCGGAAAAGTACGGGGTACTTTGCACCCACCTTCGACGCCGTCTTTTTTATCGCCTTATAGACGTTTTTAACCGTCTTTTTAAGATAAGAAAACTTGCGTTCTTCTCTCGTTATTATCTTTTCCCAGTCCCACTGGTCTACGTAGACGGAGTGAAGCGCGTCAAGCGTTTCGTCGCGGCGGATAGCGTTCATATCGGTATAAAGTCCGCTTTCTGCGGGGAAAGCGTATTTTGCGAGTGCGTTTCTCTTCCACTTTGCAAGCGACTGCACGATTTCCACTTCTTTTTTAAGGGTTAAAACGTCGAACTTTACCGCCCGTTCCACGCCGTTTAAGTTGTCGTTTAAGCCCGTTGACGGCTCTACGAATAAGGGCGCGGACACGCGGGTTAAATTAAGCGCTTTCGAGAGTTCTTTTTCAAACTCGTCTTTGACGAATTTGATGGCTATTTCCGTGTCTAAAAGATTGAGTTCCGATTTGTATTGCATAAATTTACTCCTTGGTATCTGAATTATCGGTATTATCGGGCGTAATTACAGAAACTATCCGCGAGTTGCACGCGCCGATATTTTTTAATTTTTTATCGAGAAAAGCAAGTATCGCGTACCATACCGCAATAAACGCCACGCTTAAAACGAGTATAAATATTTCGTTTTTAATAAACAGGTAGTTTATTAAAACGGCAAGCCCTATTAAGATAAGCGGAACGAAAAACGCCAAAACCACGCCCAAAAACTTTCCGCTATCGCTACGCTCTATAATCACCGTATCGCCGACTTTAGCGCCTGCGGTGTTTTTTGCATAAAACTCCGCCTTGTTCGTGCCTTCTTTAAATAGGCATAATCCGCAACCCGCGCACTCGGCTTTTTTATCCACCGAAACCACGGCGGTTTTGCCCTTTATCTCGGTTATTACGCCGCTATCTCTCATTACTTAAAAAACTCCGCGACGGCGTTTAAGTCAACTTCGGTTTCCGTGCCGCTTGCCATCTCTTTGATTTTTATGATATTGCGTGCAAGTTCGTCCGAACCTAAAACGCCGACGAATTTCGCGCCGATTTTATCCGCGTATTTAAACTGCGCTTTTATGCCGCGCCCCACGTAGTCGGTGTCGGCGGAAATGCCGCTATTTCTTAACGCCGAAACTATTTCAAAGGCTTTAAGGCGCGCGTCTTCGCCCATAGGTGCTACGTACAGGTCAAGGCTATCGTTTGCGGGAATACTGCCTGCGCTATCTAAAAGCAGTAAAAGCCGTTCTAAGCCCGCGGCAAACCCTATGCCGGAAATCTTGCCGCCGCCGAATTCTTCCACTAACCCGTCGTACCTGCCGCCGCCTAAAACCGTACCCTGCGCGCCGATATTTTCCGACACGAACTCGAATACCGTTTTGGTGTAATAGTCAAGCCCCCGAACGATACGCGGATTTATTTTATATTCCACGCCCGCAGTTTTTAAAAGGGATTGCAATTTAATAAAGTGCGCCTTGCAGTCGTCGCAAAGATAGTCTAAAATAGACGGTGCGTTTTCCGCAATCGCCTTGCAATCTTCGTTTTTGCAATCCAAAATACGCATCGGGTTTTTCTCGTACCTGTCTTTACAAAGGTCGCAAAGTTCGTCGTAGCGGGCGGATAAATAGGCTTTTAACGCCTTGTGATATTCTTTTCTGCACTCCTTGCAACCTATGCTGTTGATATAAAGAGTTATGTTTTTAACGCCGATTTTACTTAAAAAAGTTTTCGCCAAAAGAATTATTTCCGCATCAATTCCCGCGTCAGTAGCGCCGAAAACTTCCACACCGAACTGGTGAAATTCCCTAAGTCTTCCCGCTTGCGGGCGCTCGTAGCGGAAACAGGGGGTTATATAAAAGGTTTTAACGGGCAAAGCGCCTGCATAAAGTCCGTTTTCTACGAACGAACGCACAACCCCCGCCGTGCCTTCGGGCTTTAGCGTGATACTTCTGCCGCCCTTGTCGGTAAAAGTATACATTTCTTTATTGACTATATCGGTAGTCTCGCCCACGCCGCGCGCAAACACTTCCGTATGCTCGAACACGGGCGTGCGGATTTCTTTTGCGTTAAAAAGCCTTGCCGTTTCTCTCGCGGCGCTCTCTAAAAACTGCCATTTGTACGAATTTTCAGGCAACACGTCTTTTGTGCCTTTGGGCATTGTAATCATAATTTTTTCCGTTCCGTCTTTACAGAATTTTTTTACAAAATGTATTTTTTAAGGTCTTTGGTCTTCTTTTCCACGCCGAGTTTATTTTCTACGAACGCTTTATCCACTACCACTTTGCGCGCGGGTTCGTTGCCGCCCGCGTTAAAGGACACTTCTTCTAATAGTTCTTCCATAACCGTATGAAGCCGCCTTGCGCCGATATCTTCGCTCGTCGCATTCATATCTTCGGCGACCGCCGCGATTTCTTCGATAGCGTCAGCGGTAAATTCAAGTTCTACGCCGTCGACTTTCAAAAGCGTCGAATACTGCTTGGTTATGGCGTTCTGTGTATTCGTTAAAATCTCTATAAAGTCCTTTTTGGTAAGGCTGTCGAGTTCTACGAGTATCGGAAACCTGCCCTGAAGTTCGGGGATAAGGTCGGACACCTTTGAAACGTGGAACGCCCCCGCCGCGATAAACAAAATGTAGTCGGTTTTGATAGGACCGTATTTGGTAACAACGGTAGAACCTTCGACTATCGGCAGAATATCCCTTTGCACCCCTTCGCGCGAGACGTCCTGTCCGCCGCTGCTTGTGCCCTTTGCCGCGATTTTATCTATCTCGTCGATAAAGATAATGCCTTCCTGTTCGGCACGTCTTATCGCTTCTTCGTTTACGGCGTCTTTGTCGATAAGTTTGTCCGCTTCTTCGTCCATAAGCCGCTGACGCGCTTCCTTTACGGTTATTTTTCTGCGCTTGTGTTTTTTGGGCAGGAAATCCCCGAAAATACTGCCGATACTGATTTCCGCACCGCCGGGAACTAATTCCATAGGCTTTGGCGCGTCGACCACTTCGAGTTCTATAACTTCGTTATCGTAGTATCCTTTTTTAAGCCCTTCCAAAAGGTTCTGCTCGAAAATAGCGTCGGGCGTTTCGCCTTTATCCATTTTGCGGGCTTCGGCAAGGAGTTTAACAAGTCGCGTATCTACCGTAGCGCCCGCCTTTTCCATTACCTTTTTAAAGCGCTCTTCTTTTACAAGCCGCACCGAACACTCCGCCAAATCGCGAATCATACTTTCCACGTCCCTGCCGACGTAGCCTACTTCGGTGTACTTGGTCGCTTCTACTTTTATGAACGGCGCGCCGACGAGTTTTGCAAGCCGCCTTGCTATCTCGGTTTTACCGACGCCCGTAGGTCCTTTCATTATAATGTTCTTGGGCGTAATTTCGTCCATTTCGGCTTTGGAAAGCCTGCTGCGGCGGTATCTGTTGCGCAGCGCTATCGCCACCGCCTTTTTGGCTTCCGCCTGCCCGATTATATATTTGTCAAGTTGTTCTACTATCTGTTTGGGACTTAAATCCATAATATTTCCCCCTTATAACACTTCGCAGGTTATATGCCCGTTGGTGAACACGCATATTTCGCTGGCGATTTTAAGCGCCTTTTTCGCTATCTCTTCCGCGGTGTAATTCGTTTCCTGCGTAAGCGCGCGCGCCGCCGCGAGCGCGTAATTGCCGCCGCTACCGATTGCGCAAACCCCGTCTTCGGGTTCTATTACTTCGCCCGTACCGGAAACGATTAAAAGACTGTCCTTATCCGCAGTTATCATCATCGCTTCTAATTTTCGCACCTTGTCCGAACGCCAAAGTTCGGCAAGTTCCACCGCGCTGCGCATTAAATTGCCCGAATACTTGTTAAGCATTTCTTCAAAGCGTTCGGAAAGGGTAAATGCGTCCGCAACAGAACCCGCAAACCCGAAAATAACGTTGCCGTTATAAATGCGCCTTACCTTTACGGCGTTGTTTTTAAAAATTATCGATTGCGACATGGTAACCTGTCCGTCGCCCGCGATTGCCGTATGCCCGTCCTTTTTAACGGCGCATATGGTCGTCCCCATAAATTCGTTCATATAATTCTCCTTAATTGATTTCGATTATAAATTCCCTTACCGCCGCAAGGCTTCTTTCCGCCATAAGCCGCTTTCTTTCCTTTTTATCGCGCACCGAAAGTGGCGGCAGAATACCGAAATTTGCGTTCATCGGCTGAAAGTTTTTGTTTTCCGTGGTAATGTATCTTGAAAGCGCGCCTAAAACAGTGTTTTCGGAAATTAACACTTCGCGCTCGCCCTTTAATTTTCTTTCCGCGTAAATAGCGGCGAGTAGCCCGCTCCCCGCGCTCTCCACGTACCCTTCTACGCCCGAAATTTGCCCCGCGACGAACACCATCGGATATTCCTTAAAGGAAAAGTCGGGATTTAAGGCTTTCGGCGAATTGATAAAAGTGTTCCTGTGCATCACACCGTAGCGCAAAAACTCGGCGTTTTTAAGCGCTGGTATCATTGAAAACACCCTTTTCTGCTCCCCGAACTTAAGGTTGGTCTGAAACCCCACCATATTGTACATAGTGCCCGCTTTATCTTCTTTGCGAAGTTGTAGCGTGGCGTAAGCCCATCTGCCCGTCTTGGGGTCGTCAAGCCCCGCGGGCTTTAACGGTCCGAACCGCAAGGTATCTTTGCCCCTTGCCGCCATAACTTCCACGGGCATACACCCTTCGAACACGTCGGACTTTTCAAACTCGTGCAAAGTCGCCCGCTCCGCCACAATCAGTGCGTCGTAAAAGGCGCAATACTCGTCTTTATTCATAGGGCAGTTAATATGGTCGCCGTCGCCCTTATTATACCTGTCGCCGATAAACGCGCTGTCCATATCGATACTGTCCGCGGCGATAATGGGTGCGGACGCGTCGTAAAAATACAACGAACCCGCAAGTTTACCGATGCTTTCAGATAACGGCGCGGTGGTTAAAGGTCCTGTCGCTATTATTGTAAACCCGTCGGTCGGCACTTTTTTTATCTCTTCCGAAATAAATTCTATATTCGGATTAGAAGTTATTTTTTCGGTGATATACGCCGAAAATTCTTCGCGGTTTACGGCGAGTGCGCCGCCTGCGGGAACTTTCGAAAGTTCGGCGGCTTCCATCGTTATAGAACCCAAAAGCCGCAGTTCTTCTTTAAGCAGTCCCGCCGCGTTGCCGAACACGTCGTTCGACTTTAACGAGTTGGAACAGACGAGTTCCGCAAACTTTTCCGATTTATGCGCGGGGGTAAACGCGTTGGGTTTTAAGTCGTAAAGCGCCACTTTTACCCCGCGGTTTGCAAGGTATAATGCCGCTTCCGCACCCGCAAGCCCCGCGCCGATAACTTTAACCTTCATCTTTGACGTATTTGCAGGATTTAGCAGAACACTTGATTTTTTTGCCGACCTTTACAAGGTACGCGCCGCAATCGGGGCATTTTTCGCCCGTAGGAATATCCCAACTCATAAAGTTGCAGTTAGGATAACCCGAACAGCCGTAGAATATTTTGCCCGATTTTGCCGTCATTTTCTTGGTCGGCTTGCCGCATACGGGGCAAGTGCCTTCAAACTTTTCTGGCGCTAAACTTATGGTGTTTTTGCACTTGGGGTAATTAGAGCAGGCAAGGAAGTTGCCGAACTTGCCTTCCCTTTCTACCATAATCGCGCCGCACTTATTACAAATCCTGTCGGTAGGTATCACCGTCTTTTCGTTGACGGGTTTTATGTTTTTGCAGTTAGGGTAATTAGAACAAGCGTAATAATTGCCGTATCTGCCGCTTTTTATTATCATAGGCGCGCCACACTTGTCGCACTTTACGTCGGTAATGCGGGAGGCTTCCAACTGCTTTTCAAACGGCGCGTAGAACTCCGCGATAAGTTTATGCCAGTCCTTGCCGCTTTCCCCTATCGCGTCCAAATCGTCTTCCATCTTTGCGGTAAACCCCACGTTCATAATGTCGGGGAAATATTTTACCAAAAAGTCGATAAGCGAATAACTTATGGGATTAGGCACAAGATACTTTTTATCCTTTTTAACGTATTCCCGCTTTTTGTCGGTGAGTTTTGCCATAATCGTGGCGTACGTCGAAGGTCTGCCGATACCCTTGTCTTCCATATTCTTGATAAGCGTCGCTTCGGTGAACCTGACGGGCGGCTTGGTGAACTTCTGCTCTTTTAAGAGTTTTTTTAATATAAGCGCGTCGCCTTTTTCTAGCGGCGGCAAAAGCGCGTTGCCGCTTTCGTCGTCTTCTTC
>CAMORY010000036.1 GCA_946624395.1 uncultured Clostridia bacterium
CGGGTATTGCGGGGGTTTTGATAGCGATGGGTAAACTTTACCGCACCCGCCGCGATTTAACTGATATAGCCAACGGGCTTGGCAGCGACGTAGCCTATATGCTTAACGGCGGCTTTGCCGTTATAAAAGACAGGGGCGAAATAGTAGAGCGTGTGCCGAACGTAAAAAGCAAGTTCTATCTTTTAATAGTTGCGGGAAGCAAAGGCGTTTCCACAAGCGAAAGTTATAAAGGGTACGATAAATTAGGCAAGTCCCACAGGAAACGCACGGCGGCGGCAGTAGGCTTTTTGCGGGAAAGGGATTTTGACAACTTTTTCAAGGCGCTAAAAAACGATTTATATTTTAGTTCGGCGCAAATCTTGCCCGAAATAAAAGAAACGCTTACGCGTTTAAAAAAGTTCGGCGCGGCGGTTATGACGGGCAGCGGTTCGGCAGTCTACGGGATATATAAGACTAAAAAGGAACGCGATAAAGCGTATAAAGCGCTTTTTGCCGACTACGGCGACAGGCTTATAAAAGCGACAACGTTATAAGGTAAAGTTTTTCAAAAATTAAATTAAAAACGGTGAACGGCTACACGCCCCCGCAAGTTTTGCGGGGGCGTGAAAATTTTTAAATGGCGGTATAAATTTAAAGCGGTATGGAAATAATGGGAGTATTCTTAATTGCAGTAAAGGAACGGAAAAAAATGAAGAAATTCAGCATAGGTTTAACTCTTATTCTTTTAATAGCGTTGTCGGCGGTGGCGGTAGTCGGCAAAGACGACTATCCCGCTTATACCGAATATTTGAGAATACATATCCGCGCCGATTCCAACGAGACGCAGGCGCAGGCGGTAAAATACAAGGTGAAAGACGCGGTAGTCGCCTATCTTACGCCCTATATTGCCGAGTGCGATACGAAAAGCAAAGCCGAAAGTATGATAGAAAACAGGCTTTCCGATATAGAAGCGGTTGCGGATAAAGTTCTTTGCGAACAGGGTTTTACCTACAAGTCGCGCGCTAAAATCAATAACGAGAAATTCCCGACGAGAAATTACGGCGATTATACGCTGGAACAGGGCTATTACGATGCGTTGATTTTAGAACTCGGCAGCGGCAAGGGCGACAACTGGTGGTGCGTAGTGTACCCGCCGCTTTGTTTTACGGGTGCGGGAACTCATTACGCGTACAGAAGTAAAATTCTTGAAATCGTGAAGGACTTTTTCGGATAAACGGGGTAAAAAGGAGAGTAAAATGAAAAAAACTTTTAGGACTTTAGCGCTTGTTTTTGTGGCGGCGGTTATGGCGTTTTCGGTAAGCGCTTTCGTGTACCCAAGTACTGAAACGGCGTACGCGGCGGTTATAAAACAGGGAAGTAAAGGCGAAACGGTCAAAAAAATTCAGCAAAAGTTAAAAAACTGGGGCTACTATAGCGGCACGGTAGACGGGATATTCGGTGCTAAAACCACGGCGGCTGTCAAACTGTTTCAGAAGAAGAACGGACTGACCGTCGACGGCGTAGTGGGTGCAAAAACCCTTGCGGCTTTGGGAATAAGCGCCGCGTCGTCTTCCGGCGCGACGTCGTCGTACAGCAGTTCCGACGTTAACCTTTTAGCACACTTGATTTACGGCGAAGCGCGCGGGGAAACGTACGTGGGACAAGTAGCGGTGGGCGCTGTGGTTATGAACAGAATAAAAAGTTCGTCTTTTCCGAACACGATGGCGGGCGTAATCTATCAGAGTTATGCGTTTACCGCGGTCGCCGACGGGCAGATAAATTTAACGCCCGACGCCAACGCCAAAAAGGCGGCGCAGGACGCTATGAACGGTTGGGACCCGACCTACGGCGCGATATATTATTACAATCCGAAGACGGCGACAAGTCAATGGATATTTTCAAGGCAGACAACCATTACCATAGGTAATCACGTGTTCGCAAAATAAGGGGGAAAAGTATGGAAGACAAGAACGAGAAAAGGCTTAAAAAAGAGCACGCCAAAGCCGAGCGCTATAAGGCAAAAGCCGCCGCGCGCCGCGAGAAGATAAGAAAAAAAGCGGAAAAGAAAGAGCAGCGCGAATATTGTAAGCAAGAGCGCCAAAGGCTTAAAAAAGAGCAAAAAGGTAAACCCGACGGCGTTAGGCGCGGGCTGATTGCGGCGGTTATAACTCTCGCGATTTCCACCGCCGTTTTAAGCGGGGTTTTAGCGTACGGCAATTTTTATTCGGAAGTTTCGGACAGTACGCTTGAAACGGGATATAGGAAATCCTTTTACGATACCGTGGTGCAGGTTGACAATATGGATTTAAATCTTTCCAAGGCGCTTGCGAGTAAAGACGAAAGGGCGGTGCAGACCTATTTAATCGACCTTGCGGTCAACAGCGAACTTGCGGAGAACAATCTTCAGCAACTGCCGATAGAAGACGAGAATAAATTTTATACGACTAAAATAGTCAATCAGGTGGGCGATTTCGCAAAATACCTGAATAAAAAACTCGTGATGGGCGAAGAACTTTCCGCTACCGATTACGAAAATCTGAAAAATCTTTATAACGCCAACTTGGCGCTTAAAAACGCCTTGCAGTCGGCTATGCGGAATATGGACGGGGATTATAATTTTTCGGATATGGGCAAAGCGTTCGGCGGCAACGCGCTTTTGGATAATTTCAACAGACTTCAGGAACTTTCCGTAGAATACCCCGAACTTATCTACGACGGACCGTTTTCGGACGGCAAAGACGCGCGCGAGATAAAAGGGCTTTCGGGTGAAAAGATAACTTCAAGCGAAGCGGAAGACATTTTTACCGAGTATTTTGCGGAGTATTCGCCAAAAAACGTGCGTTCTGCGGGTAAAAGCACGGGGGCGATAACGACTTTCGGCGTGCAGGCGGAAATAAAGGGCGAAACGGCGTACGCGCAGATTTCCGAAACGGGCGGTAAGTTGATAATGTACGCTTACGCGGGCAGTTGCAGGGCGGTAAATTACGAGCAGTACTACCTTACCGAAAAGGCGCTTGCGTTTTTGGAAAAGTTGGGTTTTAACGATATGCGCGCCGTTTGGGTAAACCTTAATAACAACGTTTACACGATAAATTTCGCGCCCGAAATAAGCGGCGCGGTAATATATCCCGACCTTGTAAAAATCAGGTTATGTGCGGAAACGGGTATGATAATCGGGCTTGAAGCGACGAGTTATTACACTAACCACATAGAGCGCGAAATAGCAAAGCCTAATCTTTCCGCGTCGGAAGCGCGCGCAAAAGTTTCGGAAGATATAGCGACCGAAACGGTACGGCTTGCGGTAGTGCCTGTGGGCGACAGCGCGGAAAAACTGTGCTACGAGTTTTCGGGCGAATTAAACGGCGAAACCTATTACGTGTATATTGACGCTATAAACGGCAGACAGGTGGAAATGTTTAAGGTGATAGAGTCTGAAGAAGGTTCGCTTTTAATGTAGCGGACGAAAAGAAATTGCAAATATTTTCAAAATAGTTTATAATAATACCGTTCGGAGTTTCCGAACGGTATTATTTTATTAAAGGGGTAGTTATGGATTACGTTATCGAAACGCGCGGGCTTACCAAAAAATACGGCGAGAAAATAGCCGTAAACCAAGTGTTCGCGCACGTAAAAAAGGGCGACATTTACGGGCTTATCGGTAAAAACGGCGCGGGCAAAACCACTCTTATGAAATTGATTTTAGGGCTTGCCTTGCCAAACGCTGGCGAAATGCGCCTTTTCGGCAACTCGTATTTAGACGCGGGGCGTAAGAAAATCGGGTCTTTGATAGAAGCACCCGCACTTTTCAAAAACGAAAGCGCGTTCGAAAATATGAAGCGGTTTTCATATTTAGCGCCGACTTCGGACGACGAAATCAAGCGGCTTTTGGATTTTGTGGGAATAGGGAATACGGGTAATAAGAAAGTCGGTTCGTTCTCTCTCGGTATGAAGCAGCGCCTTGGTATTGCGATAGCGCTTTTGGGCAATCCCGAACTGCTTATTTTAGACGAACCGATAAACGGGCTTGACCCCGCGGGAATAAAGGAAGTACGAGATTTGATAGTGGATTTAAACCATAAGGGCATAACGTTTATGATTTCCAGCCATATTTTAGACGAACTCGGCAAAATCGCCACGACGTACGGAATAGTAAACGACGGCGTTTTGGAAGAAATTTCCGCGGAAGATTTACGGAACAACTGCCGTTCGGCGCTTAAGATAGTGGTGGGCGACGCGGTAAAAGCGACCGCCGCTATAACGGCAAATTTCCCCGACGCGGAATTTACCGTAAGCGATAATATGATAGAAATCACTTCTGAAGTGAAAGACGCTTCGGTTATAAATAAAGCGCTGGTAAAAGCCGACGTCGCCGTGTACGAGATTGTGAACGAAAAGGTGGAGTTCGAAGATTATTTTATCGCAAGGTTGGGTAAATAATATGAAAAATTTATTAAAATTTGAATTCCGTAAATTAAGAAGCCAAAAATCCTTTTATATAAGCCTTGTCATAATGGCGGCGATGATTTTAATAACGGGTATATCGTATAAGATACTTCTGGAACACTCGGACGCTATTGAAGAAATGGCGGGGCAAGCGTTGCCGAAAACGTTTACGGCGTTTTTGTTGCTGTTTGTTTCCGCAAGTATGTTTTCTATGCTTGGCGCGATTTTTACGTCCATCACGGTGTGCGACGATTACGAAAGCCAGATAGTAAAGAATATTTTTGCCCGCGGCTATTCGAGAACCGATTATTATTTTGCCAAACTCATATACGTGTTTGTCGCAACTACTTTGATGTTCTTGTTCGCTTTGGCGGTAAGCGCGGTGGCGGGCATAGCGTTTTTTGGGTTTGAAAGCGCAAGCGGCAAGATTGTTATCCTGCTTTTAGGTCAGTACGCGGTATGTATGGCGGGCGTTGCTATGAGTTTTGCTATTTCTTCGGCAATAAAGAAACTCGGCGGCGCGATTGCTGCGAATATTATAGTGCCTATCGTAATTCCGCTCGTGTTGCAACTTGGCGATTCCTTGCTTAAAATAAAGGATTTCAAAATCGAAAGCGTGTGGACGGATTCCTTTTTAACAAGTCTTATGAACGCAGACGTTTCAACGAGCAGAATAGTCGTTTGTATTCTCGGCGCTGTTGCGTACGCCGCGGCGTTTATTGCGGCGGGTTTTGCGGCAACTAAAAGGGCGGAAGTTTAACCGCAAGTATAGTTTACAGAATAAAAACAGAAAAAAATACAACGCGCTGCTACGAAAGCAGCGCGTTTTCAAGTATCAGTTTATCGAAATTTATTTTTTCCACAAAGTCGTCGGCTTTAAAGCGTACGTTGTTGTATTTGGCGTAGTTGAAAAGGTGGGTTTTAATTAAAACGGGGGTGGGGCAGTCAAGCGCTTCGCATATATCCCGAAGGTAATCGAAAAACAGAGAATAGTCGGTTAAACCTTCCCTTTCGTACACGAATTGCCGTATAATTTTACCGTTTTTAACGAGTTTTGCCCATATTCTTATCATAATAGAATACCTACGGACATATTGTATCATAAACAATCTTAAAAAAGCAACTAAGTCTCGGCGGGAAATTGATTATATGCAATTGACAAACGCCGCTGAAAAGTATAAAATATATATACTACCTTTATAAATGGGGTATAGTCCGCTTGTCGCGGAACGCCGTTTGTAAGGTGAAACGCGGGGTGGAATATGACTGATTTATCTAAACGTGTTTTAAAATTACTTTGTGAGAACGCCAGATATTCGTACGCCGAAATGGCGGATATTTTAGGCGAGAAAGAAGCGGCTGTGAAATCTGCGGTTGAAGAGTTGGAAAAGTCCAAGACCGTAGTGAAATACGCCGCCATTTTAAATACCGAAGTTTTGCCCGAAAAGAACGTTCAGGCTTTAATCGAAGTCAAGGTCGCGCCGCAGAAACTCAAAGGGTTTGAGTCCTGCGCGGAAGAAATTTACAATTTCCCCGAAGTACAGAGTTTATATTTGATGAGCGGGGGTTTTGACCTTGCCGTTTTCGTGGAAGATAAAGATATAGGCGCTATCGCTAAATTCGTTGCCGAAAAACTGTCCGTGTTAGACGGAATCGTCGGCGTGGCGACGCACTTTATTCTTAAAAAGTATAAAATCGAAGGGCAGATAACCCGTCCCGCCCCCGCGCATAAAAGAGAAATTATTCAGGCATGAGAGAGTTTGTAAGCAAACGCGCAAAGGCTTTAAAACCGTCGGGAATACGTAAATTTTTCGATTTGGCGGCGGGGCGCAAGGACGTTATATCTTTAGGTGTGGGCGAACCGGATTTTATTACGCCGTGGTATATACGCGACGCGGGTATTACCGCGCTTAAAAGCGGGTATACGCAGTACACTTCCAACAAAGGGCTTGCGGATTTGCGCGCGGAGATTTCCGAATACCTGTCTAGCAGATTTTCCGTATCTTTCGATAAAGAAAACGTAGTTATTACGATGGGTGCGAGCGAAGCAATAGACTTATCGTTGCGCGCCATAGTCGACGAAGGGGACGAAATACTTATTCCCGACCCGAGTTATGTGTCTTACGGACCTATTGTGGAACTTACGGGCGGCGTGCCCGTTGCCGTTCCGACGAGCGGGGAAAACGGCTTTAAATTAACGCCCGAAAATCTGGAAAAGGTTATAACCCCGAAAACCAAAGCGCTTATTTTCCCATATCCAAACAACCCTACGGGCGGGATTATGGAAAAGCAGTACATAGAAGATATTATTCCCGTTATATTGAAACACGACCTTTTGGTTATTTCCGACGAGATTTACGCGGAATTAACTTACGGCGGCAAACATTGTTCGATAGCGGCATTTCCCGAACTTGACGGCAGAGTGGTTTTAATAGGCGGGTTTTCCAAGTCGTTCGCTATGACCGGTTGGCGCATAGGCTTTGCCTGCGCTACCGCGGAAGTTTATAAGGCGATGCTTAAAATTCACCAGTACGCGGCGATTTGCGCGCCTATCTTTTCGCAGTACGCGGCGCTTGCCGCGCTTAAAATCGGCAAAACGGACGGGTTTTCGTCTGTCAACGAAATGCGGCTTGAGTACGATAAGCGCCGCCGTTTTATGCTTGGCGCGTTTAAGCGTATGGGGCTTACCTGTTTCGAGCCGAAAGGGTCTTTCTACGTATTCCCTTGCGTTAAAAGCACGGGGCTATCAGGCGAAGAGTTTGCCACGCGGCTTTTAAGCGAAAAATCCGTTGCGGTCGTGCCCGGTTCGGCTTTCGGGGAGTTCGGGAAAGATTATATAAGGTGTTCTTACGCCTATTCCATGGACGCGTTAAAGATTGCGGTGGATAAAATTGCGGAGTTCGTTAAGGGGCTTAAATAAGCGTAAACTTTAAGCGGCACGCGGAAATTTACTATAAGAAGAAAAAACGGGTTTTACAATCGGTTTTTTAAGGAGATAACACATGGACAAGATAATTATTGTAGGCGCGGGGCTTTCGGGCGCAACCGTAGCAAGGCTTTTTGCCGACAGCGGTATGGACGTCACCGTGGTCGATAAACGCGCTACAATAGGTGGAAACGCTTACGATTACGTTGATAAAAACGGCATAACCGTTCAGCCTTACGGTCCGCATATCTTCCACACGAAAGAGAAAGAAGTTTTTGACTTTTTATCCAAGTTTACCGAGTGGAACGCTTACGAACATAAAGTTCTCGCCAACGTAAAAGGCAAACTTATTCCCGTGCCGTTCAACCTTACGTCGCTTTACGCGTGCTTTTCCAAGTCCAAAGCCGAACGCATTTATAACGTTCTGACTAAAGAAGTGGGCGAGAATAAACAGGTTTCCATTTTAAGTCTTAAAGAACATAAAAATGCGGAAATCCGCGATTTTGCAGACTTCGTATATAATAATATTTTCTATAAATACACCAGAAAACAGTGGAAGATGAAGCCGGAAGATTTAGGCGAAGCGGTAATGAGCCGCGTTCCCGTCTACGTTTCTTACGAAGACAGATATTTTACCGACGATTATCAGTTTATGCCCAAGAAAGGCTTTACCGAAATGATAACGAATATGCTTCGCCACCCGCATATCCGCCTTAAACTCGATACCGACGCCGAAAGGATTTTTTCTTTCGAAGACGGTAAAATTTATCTCGAAGGCAAAGAGTTTGACGGTATAGTGGTTTATACGGGCAGGGTAGAAGAGATATTCGGCTATAAATTCGGTGCGTTGCCGTACAGAACGTTAAAGTTCAAATTCAAAACTTTCGACAGAACGTCTTTCCAGAAAGCGGCTGTGGTAAACTACACTACCAGCCATAAGTTTACGCGTATTACCGAGTTTACCAAGTTCACTTGCGAACCGAAAGATAAAACGGTTATAGTAAAGGAATATTCCAAGAAATGTAAAAAGACCGATATGCCCTACTATCCCGTACCGACCGAAAAGAACTGCAACCTTTATGAAAAGTATAAAACCGAAGCGGCAAAATATAAAAAGTTGTATTTGTTGGGCAGACTTGCCGATTATAAATACATAAATATGGACGCGGCGGTGTTAAACGCTATGAAAATGCATAAAAAAATAATGAAAGAAAACGTGTTTGAAGATTAGATATATCATTTGTAAAAATTCCACGGCTTGCAGTTTTTAATAAATTGCAAGCCGTTTTTATATGTCATTGCGAGCGAGCGTAGCAATCTCATAAAGTACCATAAAACACGGTACGTTATGTAAAATTTGCAAAATTTAGGGGCTTTTTTATAAAAACAGTTGACAGTAAAAATAGCGGGTGCTATCATATTAACAGAAATATTTTTAAGGAGGACATTTTAAAATGTCAAACAAGAAGGTTTTAAACATTGTGCTTATCGTAATAGGCGCGCTTATGATTCTTCCGCTCTTCGTTGGTTTTCTTAACTTCGTAATGCAATACGGCGGGGAATCACAGACTGCTACAGCGTCGTTATTCGGTAAATTTGACGTCGCCGGACCGGTAGATTATTCTGTAAAAGATATATTAGACTCTATCGATAAAGGCGGACATTTTTTCTACGTTATAGCAAAAATCGCCACAATCGTGGGTGTAGTTGCGGCTATCGCTATCGCGGTGTTTGCGATACTTAAACTCTGCGGTGTCAAAGCAGATTTAGCGAAGATTGAAAAAATCGTTGCTATCGTTGCTATGGCGGCTGCGGCTATAATGTTAGTTGCTATGATAATATTCTTCATTGCTTCTACGTATTCTGAAAGTGGCAGTAAGATGTTTTTCTCGGGTGCTTGGGGCTGGTACGTTGCGTTTATCGGTGCATGCGTAAGCGGTTTCTTAAGTTTCCGTGCTGTGAAATAATTAAAGATTATACGTAAACGACACACATAAAACCACGGCGGCGCTAAAAGCACCGCCGTGGTTTTATTATAAAAAAATATACTTGTGTTCCCTTATAGGGAAAGGTGGTACGCCCACGGCTATGCCGCGGGCGTACCAAAAGGTTTAAAACCCTTCCACCGCAAGCGGTTCCCCTTCCCTGAAAATGCTACCGCATTCATCAAGGACGGCAAGATAAAACCCTTTGGTAAAAACTCGGTCGCAAAATAGCGACCGAGTTTTTACCACCTATCCCCTACAAGGGGACACGAGAAATATATATTATATTTATTTACGGCGACACCCTGTTTATATCGCGGGGGAACATTGTCGCTTCTCTTACGTTCTTAAAGCCCAAAAGGTGCATGGTGAGCCGCTCCAAGCCCAGCCCCAAGCCGCCGTGCGGCGGTGCGCCGTACTTGTGGAGCATAAGGTAGGTTTCAAACGCGTCGGGATTCATACCGCACTTTTTCATTTTTGCAACCTGTTCGTTATAGTCGTGTATACGCTGTCCGCCCGAAGTTATCTCTAACCCCCTGAACAATAAATCGAAAGAAAGCGTAAATTCGGGATTTTCGGGGTCGTCCATCGTATAGAACGGGCGCTTTTTCGATGGGTAGTGGGTTATAAAAATGAAATCGGAATTAAGTTCTTTTTTAGCGTATTTGCCAAGCATCTCTTCTTCCGCGGGGTCAAAGTCTTTCATATCCGACGGGGTGTATTTAAACTTATTCATAATAAGTTCTTTCGCGTCCATAAACTTCATACACGGAATTTCCGTTATTTCGGGAATATCGGCGTGTAATATCGCAACTTCTTCCGCATACTCGGTCTTTAATAAATTCATAATGTATTTCAGCGCGCCCGTTTCCATATTCATTATATCTTCGAACCCGTTGATAAAGCCCATTTCAAAGTCCATTGAGATATATTCGTTTAAGTGGCGGCTGGTATCGTGATGCTCGGCGCGGAACACGGGCGCTATCTCGAACACCCTGTTAAATACCCCGACTAAAGCCTGTTTATACAACTGCGGGCTTTGCGCTAAAAACACGGTCTTGCCGAAATAGTCGAGTTTAAAGACGTTAGTACCGCCTTCCGCACCCGCAAAGTTGATTTTGGGCGAACGGATTTCGGTAAACCCGTTTTGCATTAAAAACTCGCGAAAACCGCGGGCAATCCCTTCCTGCAATTTGAATATAGCGCGTTCTTTGGGGTTGCGCATAGATACGGGGCGCAAATCCAAAACGGTGTTAAGTTGTATGCCGTCAAGTTGTTTTTTATTGATGACGATGGGCAGAGTTTCCGCGGGCAGAGAAAGAATTTTAATATCGTGTATCTGCAATTCGTAGCGGTCGTTGCCGTCCCTGTCTTTACTTGCCACGACTTTGCCCGTGATTTTAACGCACGCTTCTTCGCACAGTTTTTCGTCCAAGCGGTAATCGGAAAATTCCGGCGCGTAAACGCATTGGATAAGTTCCCTTGCCGTGCGGAGAATAACGAAGGCAAAGCCCGTCATTTCCCTTATTCTGTGGATATAGCCCGAAACGGAAACGATTTCGTCTTTCTTTTTGCTAAAGTCCGAATACGCCGTATCCGTTTTTACAAGTTCGCCTGTTATAGTTTTCATAAAACACACTCCGAAAATGGTTTTCTGTCCGTTCGTTTTTTACGACGGAATAATTATAGCACTTATCAAAGCGTTAAAACAAGCGTTTAATAACCGTTTAAGTTAAGTTTTTGTTTAAAATGATTGTCAAAGCGCGCGCGGTGTGTTAAAATATTACGGAAAAGAAACGGTTTTTTTAACTTGCGCCCAGATTTTGTTGTTTGTGTTTACAAGAGGAGACGCTAATATGATAAAGACGGCAATTTCCGTAGAATCGTCCGCCGATATATCGGCGGAACTCGCATTGAAATACGATATTAAGGTCATACCTTATAAAATCACGCTCGGCGAAGAAACGTTTAACGACGGCGAAAAATCGCCCGAAGAAATGTTTGCGTTCGTGGATAAAACCAAAACGCTCCCCAAAACCACCGCTTTAAACGAGTTCGAGTATGCGGAGTTTTTTGAAAGCCTTAAAAAAGATTACGACGCGGTGATACACTTGTGTTTGTCGGGCGGGATAACTTCTTCCTGCGGCAACGCCTTCCGCGCCGCGGCGGAAATGGACAACGTTTTCGTCGTGGACAGCCGTTCTCTCTCTATGGGTACGGGGTATTTGGCGATTATTGCGCGTACCCTTGCGGACAGCGGCGCTTCGCCTAAAGAAATAGTCGAACGGCTTACCGATACCGTCGGCAAAACCATCACGTCTTTTATAGTCGAACGGCTGGACTATCTGCATAAAGGCGGCAGGTGCAGCAGCATAGCGCTGCTCGGCGCGAATTTGCTTAAGATTCGCCCGCGCATTATTATGAAAGACGGCAAAATGGTTTCGGATAAAAAGTACCGCGGCACTATGCCGAAAGTCGTTTCGGACTTTGTCGGCGATTTGTTTTCGGAATTTCCGCCTTTAGGCGATACCGTTTGTATCGCCTACACCACCGCCACGCCCGAAATGCTTGCGGCGGCAACCGACAAATGCACGGCGGCGGGGATTAAAAACGTAATTACGGTGCGCGCGGGTGCAACCATTTCCAGCCATTGCGGCGCTAACACTCTCGGCGTGTTTTATATAGTAGGTTAATTATTACTTTTTCGGAGGCGTATAAAATGAAAATTGCCATATCCGTTGAATCCACTCACGATTTGACACAAGAATTATTAGAAAAGTACGACATAAAAGTTATTCCTTATCAGATAAATCTCGGCGACTTGTCTTTTAAAGATGGCAAGTATTCCACCGAAGAAATGTTTGAACTCGTCGACAAGTACAACCAGTTGCCAAAGACCACGGCTTTAAACGAGTTCGAGTATACCGAGTTCTTTGAAAGCCTTAAAAAGGATTACGACGCGGTTATACATATCTGCCTGTCGAGCGGGATAACTTCTTCCTGCGGCAACGCGTTCCGTGCGGCGGAAAGCCTTAAAAACGTGTACGCGGTGGATAGTTTAGCGCTTTCCACGGGCATAGGTTTGCAGGCAATCTACGCGCGCGAACTTGCTAATAAGGGCGTTTCCGCGGCGGAAATCGTCGAAAAACTTAACGCGCGGCGCGACAAGGTGCAGACGAGTTTTATTTTAGAACGGCTTGACTATATGCACAAGGGCGGCAGGTGCAGCAGTATCGCGCTGCTTGGGGCGAATTTGCTTAAAATACGCCCCCGTATCGTGCTTAAAAACGGCAAGATGCTTTCCGATAAAAAATACCGCGGCAATATGCAGTCGGTAGTCGCAAAATATGCGGAAGAACTTTTTAACGATTTCAATACCCCCGACCTTTCCCGCGTGTTTATAACCTACACTACGGCTACGCCCGAAATGGTGGCGGCGGCAAAAGCCAAGTGCGAAAGCGTGGGCTTTAGAGAGATTATCGAAACGCACGCGGGCGGCACGATTGCCAGCCATTGCGGCGCGCACACTATCGGTATACTGTATTATAACGACGGTGAGAAAATTCAGTAGTGTCCGGTTAAAAAATATTTAGAAATTCAGGAGATAGAATTTTATGCAATGGTTAAAAGACTTGATTAAAAACGCCGCAGACGCCGTCGGTGTTGACGGCTGGGTGGTTATGGTCGCAGGGCTTGCGGCAATCGTATTAGTTTTAGCGATTATAATCGGCGTTATTGCGGCAATCGTTCGCGGCAAGAAAAAGAAAAAAGCCGTAAAGGCAGCGGCAAAAGCCACACAGGCAGCGCAGCCCGTTAATACGGAAACGCCGAAAGTTAAAGAACAACCGAAAGAGCCGCCAGTTCTCGAAATAGGCGATATCGAACCGATAAAAGAAGAACAAGCACCGAAACCGACGGTTAAAAAACCGACGGCGAAAAAAGTTGCCGAAAGCAAAGTTTCCGCGCCCGCTAAACCCGCGGCAAAACCCGCGGCGAAAACGGCTAAAAAACCCGCTACCGCGGCAAAGACGGAAAAGCCCAAAGCGCTCGGCAAATGGGTAGTGGAACAAAAGAGCGACGACGAGTTTATATCCTTGCTTTCAGCGTCTAACGGCGAAATAATGCTGACGAGCGAAACGTACGTTTCCGAAGACGGGGCGAGAAAGGGTATAGAAACCATAATAAAAGCGGTCGAAAGCGGCGAATTCGTAATACACAAAACCAAAAACGGAACTTTCTATTTCAAACTCAAAAGCGCGGGCAACCGTTTGCTTTGCGCGGGCGAAATTTATAAGGAAAGAACGAGTTGTGAAAACGCCGTGGAATCCGTTAAGCGCATAGCGGCGGATTCCCCGATAGCGGAAGAAGTATCGGAAGGCGAAAAATATCTCGAATATAAACCCGTAAAACTTACCGAAAAGGATATCGAACGTGCGACTTCGGGTAAGTGGAGAATAGAAACGACCGAAGACGATAAATACTTCGCAACGCTTTACGCGTCTAACGGTCAGGTAATGCTTTCTACCGAAGAAGTTTCGTCCAAAGCAACGGCGGTTTCGGGGATTGAAAACGTAAAGAAAAACGCGCTCGCGGGCAATTTCGTTATCGATAAGGATAAATTCGGCAAGTATTATTACAAACTCCGCAACGCACATAAATCCATTATCTGTATCGGGGAATCGTACAAGACTGCCGACAGTTGCATAAGCGCTTTGGAGTCGGTGCGTAAACTCGCGGCAAAATCCCAGATTGCGGAAGAAATCGGAGAATAAAGAAAAATATTAAACGCTTATCTTTCCCCGCGGCGCGCCGCGGGGAAAGAACTTTTTAAAATTACGTTAAAAAGCGTTGACAAACGCGTCAAAACGGTGTATTATTAAAAGGCTTAAAGAAGAAGACGACCCTTCTCGCCGCACCAAAAGATTGCGTTCGGCTCAATAATTTACGGTACACACGCGGTTATCAGCGTAAACGTTCGGGTCATCTTATCTTTAAGACGACCCGATTTTTTAACTCTATTCCGAGAACGGAAAATAAAAAGAGAGGTACAAACCCATAAAAAAGGAACATCAGTTAAACGAAGAAATCCGCGACAGGGAAGTTCGCCTTATCGGTGAAACGGGGGAACAACTCGGCATAGTTTCGTCAAGAGAAGCGCTTAAAATAGCCGAAGACGCGGGGCTGGATTTAGTTAAAATCTCGCCGACCGCAAATCCGCCCGTATGTAAAGTAATGAATTACGGCAAATACGTGTTCGAACTTTCCAAAAAAGCGAAAGAAGCCAAGAAAAACCAAAAGACGACCGAAATAAAGGAAGTATGGCTTTCAATGACCATAGACGTCGGCGATTTACAGGTCAAAGCCAAGCAGGCGCAGAAATTTTTAAGCGCGGGCAACAAGGTTAAGGTTTCCATCCGTATGCGCGGCAGGCAGATGGCGCATCAGGAAATCGGCGTGGACGTTATGAAACGCTTTTTTGATTTGGTAAAGGATTTCGGAACGATGCAAAAACAACCGCTAACGGAAAGCAGAAACATATGGATGATGCTTACGCCAAGTAGAGCGTAATTTTTAAAAATAACTTACGGAGGGCAGAAATATGCCGAAAATGAAAACTAAAAGCGCGGCTAAAAAAAGGTTTAAAACCACCGCGACCGGCAAGATTAAAAGGGCTTGTTC
>CAMORY010000037.1 GCA_946624395.1 uncultured Clostridia bacterium
AAAAACGTCGACGAAATAGTTAACACCGTAAAACTTTTAGCGGGCAGTTTCGGCGGCGTGAATTTAGAAGATATTTCAGCCCCCCGTTGTTTTGAAATAGAAAAACGCCTTAAAGAAGACCCCGAAGTCGATATTCCGATATTCCACGACGACCAGCACGGTACTGCGGTTGTGTGCGTAGCGGCGACCATTAACGCGCTTAAAATAGTCGGCAAGAAGTGGGAAGACGTTTCTATCGTGTTCTCCGGCGCAGGCGCGGCGGGCGAAGCGATTGCTCAACTTATGATTGCTATGGGCGCTAAAGACATCGTTATGTGCGACAGAACGGGCATAATCTACAAGGGCAGAACCGAACGTATGAACCCCGAAAAAGAAAAAATCGCCGAATGGACGAATAAAGCGGGCAAACGCGGCACGCTTGCTGACGCCGTTAAAGGCGCGGATATATTCGTCGGTGTTTCCAGTCCCGGAGTTTTAACGCAGGAAATGGTTAAAACCATGAATAAAAACCCCATAGTTATGGCTATGGCGAACCCCGTTCCCGAGATTATGCCTGAAGAGGCGAAAGCGGCGGGCGTGGCGGTTGTCGGTACGGGCAGAAGCGACTTCCCCAACCAAATCAACAACGTTTTGGCGTTCCCGGGGATTTTCCGCGGCGCTTTGGATTGCAGAGCGATAGATATAAACGACGAGATGAATATCGCGGCGGCAACCGCTATTGCGGGGCTTATTTCCGACGAAGAACTTACGCCCGATTATATAATTCCCGCGCCGTTCGATAAGCGCGTTGCTCCGGCGGTTGCGGCGGCTGTAAAGGCTGCGGCGATTAAGACGGGCGTAAACAGGATTTAATCGGCTAATGTCCTTTTTTGAAAGGGTATATAAAGCGGTAAAACAAATTCCCTACGGCAAGGTTGCAAGTTATGGACAGATTGCCGAAGCCGCAGGGAATAAAAAGATGGCAAGACAGGTCGGGTGGGCGTTGCACGTTAACCCCACCCCGGACCTTGTGCCTTGCTACAGAGTGGTTTTTAAGGACGGGGCTTTAAGCCCGTCGTTTGCTTTCGGCGGCGAAAACGTTCAAAGACGACTTTTAGAAAAAGAAGGGGTAAAGTTCGATAAAAAAGGGCGTGTAAAACCTTGCTTTTTCGTTTGAAAGATGATATTATATACAAGCACGGTTTAACAGGGCTCCCAAAAAAGATTTGCTTGCAAAGATTTTTATCGTAGAGGAGGAGCCGCCCGCAAGGTCAAGAAACAATCGTCAGATTGTTTCGGACTAAAAGGGCGAGCGACGACGACGGGGTGTAGCGCAGTTGGTAGCGCGCTTGGTTCGGGACCAAGAGGTCGTGGGTTCAAATCCCGCCACTCCGACCATTGCGAAAGCGTTAGCCTTTCGCTAAAAACACGAAAATGCATTTGCAATGCGTTTTCGTGTTTTATTTATGGCTACGCTTTCGTCAGTCATAGGCAACGTTAAATTGAAATATGGACGCGATTGACCGCTATTGCGGTAACAATCGCTATTCCGTCGCAAACTTGCGTTTTCTCCTTACAAATCCCGCCACTCCGACCAAAAAAATCACGGACAGCATTTGCTGTCCGTGATTTTTTTGGTAAATGAAGATTTACCCGCGTTTTAACAATCGTAAGTCATTTCTCCGAGTTCATTGCAACGACTGCATAACTTTTCGGCAAGTTCTTTTCTTGAAAGCCCCGTCGCTTTCAGTTCCGAATATTTGACGGGGGCGTCTAATAGGCATACTCTGTTCTTTTTGTTAAAGTAAGAAACGAAAATGGGTAAATCAATCCCTTGTTTGTAAGCCGTTTCGGCAAATAAGAGTATTCCCGCGTGGAAACCGTCAAGTTTAACCTTATACCCGTCTTCCGAATTTTCGGGGAACACCACGATATTATATCCGTCTTTTATCGCGTCGATACTTTCTTGCATAGTTGTTCTGAATCTTGAGTCGGGATATGTAGATATGACGTCTAAACCTTTATAAAACAGGTTGGTAAGGGGGCTTGCCAAAAGACAGAACATTCTTGCGCCGAACAAACTCCAATGTTTTTTTTCGTGGTAATATACTTTAGACTGATAGGAATACAGTTTTTTTAACCCGCTGTTCATTTGGTACGCACCCCAGAACCTTATGGGCTTTTTACTGTAAATTTCAAACGACATCGGCGAATCAGTACCTTCGTGGTTTGCAAGTACTATACCGCCGTAAGAGAGTTCTTCACCCAAATAACGAAAGTCGATTTTTTTGTAGCGGATTTTTGTTATTTTTTTTATTATTCTGAACCATAATTTGCGGCGTTTAATATTTAATCCGTCGCGTTCGTTATTTTTACGCGCTTTGTTATTCAATTCGTTTTTCCCCCGTTGTCAAATACAGTCTATTGCACTTAATTTTACAATATTTTACAAAATTTGTCAAATTCTGATATGTTTCGCGCTACAAATAGCGGATAGCGCAGGGGGGGGAGAAGGTTAATCGTAAAATCTTTCCCAAATATAGTCGCAATAAGTTTTAGTCAGATATAACGCGGCGGTGGACTTGTCGGCAAGTTTGTCTTTAGGAAGGCTGTCGCCGCTGGTTAATATACTGAAATATCTCCAGCCGTTGGTGTTTTTAATATCGACGGTTTTTAATTTCCAACAACTTTTGAACGCGTTGGCGTTTATGCGTTTGACGCTTGCGGGAATACTCATGGTTTCAAGCACTTTGCAGCAGTTAAACGCACCGTCGTCAATTTCTTCAAGGGTGTCGGGAAGAGAAACGTCTTTAAGTTTGATACAGAAGTAAAACGTGCCGACGGGTATCTTTTTAACACTTTTGCCTATTTTTACAGAGTTCAGTTCGTAGCAGAACCCGAAAGCGTACAAATCCAGCGTTTCAACCGCGTCGGGGATGGTGAATTCACGCAGGTAAACGCAATCGGAAAACGCGCCTTTGCCTATTGATTTTACGCTTTCGGGGATAGAGAGCGTTGTGCCCTTAAAGTCCGAAAACGCATAGGCGTCTATTCTTTCTATAGAAGAATTGTCCCAAACAATCGAACCCGTTATTCCCGAAAATGCAAATTCGCCGATGGAAGTAATGTGTTCGCCTATCGTTATTTTGTCTATTACGGAACAGTTGTAAAACGCGGCGTACGGCAGATAGGTGTTATCTACGCCCGTGATTTTTACTTCTTTAAGCGCGGAAGGTATATAATAATCGGAAGAGTTTACGTAATCTAAAGAATTCAGGTAGTAATATTGCGTGGTTTGTAAACCGCCTTCGTACGGCGCTTCGCCGAATATATATCCGAACGGGTACAGTTGCAACCCGACTTCTGTTTTAGGGCTTTCGCCCGTGAAAGGCAGGGTTAAAGAAGAAATCGCCGAACAGCCGCTTAACGCGCCGTAGCCGATACTTTCTACGCTTTTCGGCACGGAAAGAGATTGTAATTTATTATTGTTTTTAAAAGCGTATTCGGCGATTGCGCGCACGGGTTTGCCGTTGATTTTTGCGGGAATAACTATTTCCGTTAAATCGGTTTGCGCAAGTTCCGTTATAGTGATTGCGTCTTCCGTTTCGATATAGATAAATACCGCTTCGTCGGTCGCGTTTGTTTCGGTATCTTCCGTGTAATCGACGGTTCGCTCGGGAGTTTCATTTGCTTGCCTTTTGGCTTGTCCGTTTTCACAAGCGGAAACGGGGAATATAAATAGTATTGAAAATATCGTAAAAATTACGGATACAAATTTTTTCATAATTACAAACAGTATCCGTCGTTTTTTGTAAATATATGCGTGAAATGCAAAAAATATGGGTTAAGATAGGGCGCAGAGACGCCAGAGTTATCGCACTACGCTTAACAAAATAAAGACGCCGACAAAAAGCCGACGGTAAAAAACAGGGCTCCCAAAAAAGATTGCGTAGCAAGATTTTGTGGGAAAAAGGAGCCGCAGGCGTAAACGCAAACAAGTCAGGCAAAAACCTGACTTGTTGCATAATGCGCCTTGCGGCGACGTGGTGGAGGCGCAGAGACTCGAACTCTGGACCTCTCGCATGTGAAGCGAGCGCTCTAACCGACTGAGCTACGTCTCCGAACGCATTTTATTTTATCACACTATCTTGACTTTTGCAAGCGTTTTTAACGGCGTATATTCAATAAAATAAAAACGGTAATAAAGTTCCGAATATTGCTAATACTTATGTCAAAATGAAAAAATCTTCAGCGATAAAAATCATCGTTTTGGCAATTCTGGCGTTTTTTACCCTGATTACTTCGGCGGAAAGCGGCACTTCGACGGCAAGCGCTATGCCGTTCTACGATTTACAGCCTGAAAAAATCGTATTACGGGCGGAGTTTTCCACCGATTACGGCAAATCTTCCGAAGAGCGTAAGCATAATATCCGTTTGGCGGCAAAATCGCTCAACAACGCTTTAATAGACGTAAACGGGGAGTTCTCTTTTAATCGCCACGTGGGTGCAAGAACGGAAAAGCGCGGCTATAAGTCGGCAAAAATCATAGTGAACGGCGAATTTACCGAAGGCGTCGGCGGCGGGGTGTGTCAGGTTTCCACAACGCTGTATAACGCCGCGCTGCTTGCGGGGCTTAAAATTACCGAAGCGCACGCGCACAGTCTTGCGGTATCTTACGTAAAGCCGTCTTTCGACGCTATGGTGAACTCCGGCAGTGCCGATTTAAGGTTTATAAACGCAACCCACAATCCTATTATAATAAACGCTTTTGCGGACGGAAAAACGCTTACCGTTAAGATTTACGGCGAACCTATGCGTGAAAAGTACGAAAGGAAAAGCGTAGTCGTTAAAGAGATAGAACCCGAGTATTCGGTAATAAAAGACACGGCGGGCGAATATCCCGATTTGTATTCGGGGGAACGCAAGATAATAAAGTACGGCAAAAAAGGCTTAATCAGCGAAGGGTATATCGTTAAAAAGATAAACGGCAAAGTCGTGTCGGAAAGTCGTATAAGGCGGAATAAGTATGCTGCGATAAGCGGCGTTATTGTAGAAGGCACGGCAACCCGTCCGCAGCCGTCCGATATTGACGGCGGCGCGCTTTTTAGCGAAGACGTAGCCTGAAATTTTGTGCAACGAAAAGAAAAATCAAAAAAACACAATAAAATAAAACTTATTCTACGCGCCGCGTCGACGAAAATTGCGATTTTTCGACGCGGCGCAGCATTTAGCCGGAAAAAGCAAGTTAAACGTTTGACTTTGCTTTTTTGTTGGTATATAATGTTTTAGGTATAAAAAAAAGGAGGGCTTATATGGCTCATTTAAGCGAAGCGGCTGTTAAGAAAATTAACGAAATTTGCGACAGATACGTAAACGAACCTACTCCACTTATGATGATATTAAGCGATATTCAGAAAGAATACGGCTACATACCGTTGGAAGTGCAGGAAATAGTGTCAGAAAGAACGGGTATATCCGTTGCGGAAATATACGGCGTGGTAACTTTCTATTCGTTCTTTTCGTTAAAGCCGAAGGGGAAATACGTTATAGGG
>CAMORY010000038.1 GCA_946624395.1 uncultured Clostridia bacterium
CTTATCAGTGTTTTGTCCGCTTTAGCGCCCAAAACGAAGTTAAGCGATTCCAAAATAACCGATTTGCCCGAACCCGTTTCGCCCGATAAGACGTTGAAACCAGCCGTAAAGTCTATTTCCGCGCTTTCAATCAAAGCGACGTTTTTGATTAACAGCCTGTTAAGCATTAAACCGACCTTAAGATTTTTACGATAATTTCCGCGTCGGAGTTGGTCTTCGCCACGATAAGCAAAGTGTCGTCCCCTGCGATAGTGCCTAAAATCTGCGGGATATGCATCTGGTCTATCGCCATCCCCGCGGAACTGCCGTTGCCGTTCAGCGTTTTAACGACGATACGGTTATTCGCCGCGACTATAGACACGGTGATTTGTTTGAATAAATCCTTTATTTTCTGCGGAATATCGGCGTTTATTTTGTCCGCCTTTCTGTAGACCGATTTTCTATCCACGCCTTCCACCTTAATAAGGTCAAGTTCGTTTATATCGCGTGAAACGGTCGCCTGCGACACGTTAAATCCCATACCGATAAGTTTTTCCGTCAGTTCTTCCTGCGTAGAAATTTCGTTTTCCCGTATGATTGTGCAAATCGCGTTAAGTCTTTCTTTTTTAGTCATTTTCCCTACCTTTCCTGCAATTTATCGTTTAATCGGGCAAAAAAATCAAAGCCCTTTTTTCTTAAAAATACCGTTTTCCGTTCCGCTTTGGAAACTTTAACGCTGTCGCCCTGTTCTAAAACGCCGACAAGTTTGCCGTCAACGAAAAGCCCCGCTTTAGCGCCGCCTTCGTGCGTTAAGACGAAATTTTCGTCAGCCGAACACACGAAAGGTTTGGCGGAAATGGAGTGCGCCGCTATAGGCGTAAGGCTTAACGCCGCAACGTCCGGCGCAATAATCGCGCCGCCCGCGGACAAAGAATACGCGGTAGAGCCCGTAGGCGTTGCCACAATTACCCCGTCGCCCGTTATTTTCTGCAAGCCGCAACTACCGACTTTAACGCTTAAACTTACGACCATCCTTTTATCCTGTTCGTACGTCCGCGAAACGACCGCGTCGTTAAGCGCGTAATAATCTATGCCCTTAAAAGATATTTTTAACGTAAGCCTTTCGTCTTTAACGAGTTCGCCCTTTTTAAAAAGGATTACGGCGCGTTCGGCTTCATCCGCTTCGAACTCCGACAAGAACCCAAGTTTTCCGCAATTTATGCCTATAATCGGAAGATTGTGTTTGTTTGCCGTTTCCGTCCTGCGTAAAAGCGTTCCGTCGCCGCCGACGACAAAAATCGCGTCGTAATCGGTGGCTTGCGGCTCTCTATCGTTTACCGCGCAATCGAAATCAACGCCGTGCTTAATAAAAAGGCGCTTTATTTCGGCAAAATAATCGCCGTTTATTTCTTTGTCGGGATTAAAATATAACAATACTTTCATATCAGAAAAAGGATACCACAATTTATATTAAATTACAATATAAATTAAAAATTAAACAATTTATCAAAATCCGCGCCGTTATTAGCGCATTTTTTAAGCCAGATAAGAAATTCCGTGTTCTTATCGTCCGAAAGGGGCGCGGTAGTCATTTTAATTGCCGAAAATCCCGTATCTTTCGCCGCGTCAAACACGTCTTTACAGACGGTTTTTATAATTTTACCGTCCCGTATAATACCGTTTTTGAACCTGCGCTTTTCCCCTATTTCAAACTGCGGTTTAATAAGTAAAATCACGTTGCCGCCGTCAGGCAGAATATCGTAAAAAACAGGCAGTACCTGTTTTGCGGATATAAAACTTAAGTCGGCGGTAATTAAATCCGCACCGCTTACGTCTTCACTCGTCAGATTTTTTGCGTTTTTGATAACGCTTATAACCCTTCCGTCGTTTTTTAACGAGTTGTGCAGCAACCCGTCGTTCAAATCCACCGCGTACACTTTTTCCGCGCCGTTTTGTAAAAGGCAATCTGTAAAACCGCCCGTGCTTGCGCCGATATCCGCAACGGTAAGCCCTTTAACGTTAAAATTAAAATCCTTAAGTGCCTTGGATAACTTGTAGCCGCCGAGAGAAACGAAGCGTTCCGCGCTTTTTATCTCGGTTTTTACGTCTTCGCCCGCTTTTTCGGAAGGTTTTACAACCTGTTTTTCGTTAAAAAACACTTCACCGCGCTCTATCGCCTGCTTTGCTTTGGTGCGCGAATCGAAAAAACCGTATAAAACTAAAAACTCGTCCGCTCTCATGACTGCCTTAAGTACATTTTATCGGTAAACTCGGTCAAAAACCCTGCGTTATCTATTTTGCCGATTATGCTTTTTGCGCTTAAGTAATGTTTTTCCGCCAACTTTTTCGCGCCGTCCAGTCCGAAAATTTTTATAGAAGTCAGTTTATTTTCCGCGTCGTCTTTATGCGGCGTTTTGCCTATTTGTTCTATCGTGCCGCACTCGTCCATTATATCGTCGGTTATCTGGAATAATATACCGAGATGATACCCGAATTCTTTTAATTCTTGGTAAAACTTGCCGCCGCGGATTAAAGACGCGGCAAGTATGGGCGCGGAAATAAGTTTTGCCGTTTTATTCAGATATATATCGTACAAATCTTTTGCGGCCGCGTTTTCGTTATCTTCGTTCGCAAGGTCTGATACTTGTCCGCCTATCATACCGCTATAGCCCGCGTATTCCGCGAGTAAACGCGCCGCTTTAAGATACCCGTCGGTAAATTCGTTTGCGGAAAACACCGTTTCAAACGCAAAGTTCAAAAGCGCGTCGCCCGCTAAAATCCCTATCGCTTCCCCGAATTTTTTATGCGTGGAAAATTTGCCGCGGCGAAAATCGTCGTTATCCATTGCGGGCAAATCGTCGTGCACTAACGAGTAGGAGTGAATAAACTCGATTGCCAGCGCGATTTCTTTCACTTCGTCTAAATTCCCGCCAAGCATTTCGCAGACGGCAAAACACAACACGGGGCGAACCCGTTTCCCACCGCCTGCTACGGCGTATTCCATAGCCTGTTTTATAGTTTCGGGCGCGCTAATGTTTAAAGAAGATAATCGGGTTTTAAGGCTATCTTCAAAATACCGTAGATATTCTTTATACTTAACGTCAAAGTTAGGCATTTTCTCTCCTTACCGCGCATTTGTATACGTTTTGCATAAGCATAGCAATCGTCATAGGACCTACGCCGCCCGGTACGGGAGAAATATACGACACCTTGTCTTTTACCCCGTCGAA
>CAMORY010000039.1 GCA_946624395.1 uncultured Clostridia bacterium
ATATCTTCAAGATTGACTCCGCCGAAACTGCCCGCTAAAAGTTTTACGGTGTTAACTATTTCGTCGACGTTTTTACTTCTTATACAAAGCGGAATAGCGTCTACGTTTCCGAAAGTTTTAAACAGCGCGCACTTGCCTTCCATAACGGGCATCCCCGCTTCGGGTCCGATATCGCCAAGCCCTAAAACCGCCGTGCCGTCGGTGATAACGGCAACGAGATTTCCGCGCCCCGTAAGTTCAAAAGACTTATCGTAGTCTTTATTGATTACAAGACAGGGTTCGGCGACACCCGGGGTGTACGCTAAAGACAAGTCTTGCTTGTTTTCGATTTTTACCTTGGAAACGACTTCCAGTTTGCCTTTCCATTTAGCATGAAGTTTCAAAGATTCTTCCGCATAATTCATAAATATATTGCTCCTTTTAAAATATTGATTCTTTTATTTTTCCGAAACGATAAACGCGTCGTATATCGCCCTGATGCACTTTTCGTAATCGGAGTTGGCAACGCCGATTATAATGTTAAGTTCGCTAGACCCCTGGTCTATCATAGTTATGTTTATGCCCGCTTTTGCAAGTGCGGTAAACAGCATAGCCGCCGTGCCGCGCCTTCTTGCCATACCGTGCCCCACGGTCGCGATAAGCGAAATGTTTTCGATAACGTGAACGTAATCGGGACTGACGTTTTCGCGTATTTCGTTGACTATATCCGTAAGCACGCCGTTTTTAAGTTGTTCCGATTCCAAAACTATTGAAAGAGTATCTATACCCGACGGCACGTGTTCTATGCAAAGCCCGTGGTGTTCTATCACCGACAGCACGCGGCGAACGAACCCCACTTCGGAATTCATCATAGATTTTTCGATAAATATAACGGTGAAGTTCTTTTTACCCGCAATGCCCGTTATAACGTCGTCGCCGACGGACTTATACTGTTCGTTGGGAACTATCATAGTACCCGCGTCTTCGGGTTTAAACGTATTTTTGATATTGATGGGAATTTTGCCTTTCATTACGGGGAAAATGGCTTCGGCATGCAACACCGACGCGCCCATATACGAAAGTTCGCGCAATTCTTTATAGGTTATCTGCCGTATGGTTTTGGCCTCCGGCACTATTCTCGGGTCGCAGATTAAAAATCCGCTGACGTCCGTCCAGTTCTCATAAAGGTCTGCGGACACGCCGCGCGCTATTACAGAACCGGTTATATCACTGCCGCCGCGGCTGAAAGTTTTAACCTTACCTTCGTAATCCCTGCCGTAAAATCCTGGGATTACTGCCCTTTCCACGCTTTTAAGGCGGGTTTTGACCTTATCGTCCGTATATTCGTCGTTAAGCCTGCCGTGGCTGTCGAACCGTATCATATCTTCGGCGTCCACGAACTCGAACCCAAGGTATTCCGCCATAATTCTCGCCGCAAGATATTCCCCGCGGGAAGCGGTAAAGTCCGCGCTCTTTTTCTCGATAATTTCGGCTTCGGTTCTGTCTAAAATTTCGTCGAAATTTAAGGACAGGTTAAGGTCTTTGACTATCCCCGAAAAGCGTTCGCGGATGAGCGCGAACCGCGCTTTAATACTGCCCTTTTCCGTTAAATCGCGGTAGCAGGCGTAAAGCGTATCGGTGATTTTTATATCGTCTTTGTTCCTTTTCCCGGGGGCGGAAACCACTACGAACTTACGCGAAGCGTCCGCGTTTACTATGTCTTTGATTTTCCTTATTGCCGACGCGTCCGCCATAGACGTGCCGCCGAACTTACATACTTTCAACATGTTGCACCTTTTATATTTATCTGATTTTTTTGCCTTCTAAATAATACCGTTTTTCCACACCCATACCCATTGAAAAGGTTTTTCTGGGTAGTGAACCGCTTTTCGACACGTACCTGAACAAATCGCTTTTATTAAGCGCGTCGGGCATAATCCCTACCGCGGTTTTATCCGCTTTTACGAGTTTAATAAGATTTTCTTCGCCGTGAATATAATCTACCGCGCCGCCGTAAGTGCCGATGTATTCCTTTATGAACCCGTCGATTGCCGAAATGACCGCGGGTAGCGCCGCGTTGCCTTTGACTTCCGTTTTTTCTTCGCCGTCCGTTATTATAAAATGCCCCGCCGCCGCGGCTTTCAGTTCTTTGATAAACTTTACCCTATCCACGCCGTTTACCAAACGGTAAATAGGTTCGAAATAAATGCCTTCGTCGTAAATATTGTTAAACTCCGCAAGCGCGAACCGCGCGGGATGAGTTTTTCGCTCTTCTTCGGTAAGCGTTTCTTTCACCCTGTCCCAATGCGCCTTTGCGGTAGCGAGCGAGTGATTACCGTCGCCTACGGCAAAAGCCAACCTGTCTGAAACGCCGTATTTTGAAATAAGCCTTTCTTCGTCTAAAAGCGCGGCAAACTTTTCCGTAAGATTTTCCGTTTCTGGCACGAAATACCCTTCTATCCTGCCGCCGCCCATATTCAGCGTAAAGTCGTAAAGTTTTGTAAACTCCGCACGCCTTTCGTACAGTTTTTCAGTTATTTCCCTACGTTCGTCGTCGAACAGTATCATAATGTGCGGGAATTCCACCGCCGCGTTTTCACGGATTTTAAGGCGGGGCGGAATACGCTCTTCTATAGTGCCTTCGGTGGCGCGTATAAGATTTTTAACGCCCTTTTTATAGTCGTATTTTTCTAAATCCGCGCTCGCTATAAGTCCTATTCGCCTTTTAACGAACGGCGTTTCCCGCACGGTTAAAACGTACCCGCGCGGCAATTCCCGAAACACGCCGCTATCCAAATAGTTCCGTATGTTTGTATTTATCGCTTTTATGCGTTCTTCGGCTTTATCGTTTAAGTATATTTCGGGTAGCGTAAGTTTAAGCGTGGATTTAGCGCCGCCGACGAATTCCGCAAGTTTATCCCAGTATTCTTTTTCGCTGGTGAACTGGTCGCACGCAACGCACGCCCACTTTTCCATATCCACGCCTTGCGGAATTAAAATTGCCGCATTATTTAAGCCCGTCTCCGTCATAACGCCACCTTAAAGATTTATAACTACTACGGTAAGTACGGCAACGAACAGCGCAAGCGCGCCTATCCCTATATTGCGCCACACGGCTTTGGCTTTGCTTTCGCCGCTTTCAAACTGATTATTGCGGTAATTTTCGTTATCCATAATCTCTCCTTACTTTCTCGCGCTCTCAAGTTCTTGCCAATAGTATTTATTAAGCGTTTTCTTAAGCGTTGCGAAATCCGCATAGCGCGAAATTTTGCCCGCCCTTGCTATCGAGATAATACCCGTTTCTTCGGAAACTATCAAAGACACAACGTCTATGGTTTCGGTAATACCTATCCCCGCGCGATGGCGCGTACCCAAATCTTTCGGAATATTATCCACGTTCTGCGAAAGGGGTAAAAAGCACCCCGCCGCCACGATTTTGGTATCGGTTATTATCATAGCCCCGTCGTGAAGCGGAGTTTTTGGGAAAAACACGCTTTCTATAAGCGCGCTAGAAATATCCGCGTCGATTTTTACACCGCTGTCTATTATTTGCGAAGGTATGTTGCCTGTCGACAGCACAATGATAGCGCCCGTGTCGCTTTTAGACATATTCTGAAGGGCTTTTATGATTTCGGAAATACAGTTTTCCACCTTTTCTTCGTCATAACTCCTGCCGCCCGCGTGCTTGACGTCGGCAAGTTTCATATTCATATGCGCCCATATGATGCGCTTTAATTCCACCGAATACAAAACGATAAGGATTACGAGATATATGGCGGGAATAACCAGATATATGGCGCTGTCCATATTGCTTAAAGATATTATCCCAGCGCCGAGCACCATAGACAGCACGAATATTACGACAAGCCCGCCCGACTTATTGTCAAGCAGAAATCTTATCATATAAAAGTACAGCACGGCAAACACAAGCACGCTTACCGAAAGCGCGATTATAACTTCCGCCGAACCGGTAAATTTTGTCCAGAAATCGGATAATTTATCACCTATATTCATTTTTCCACCTTGTATGTACGGCTCTATTCCGTCATAATTTTAAATATATTTATCCACATAGCGTCGTCCGCGTTCATTTTGCCGCTCTTTACGGCATAGTCTGCGTCCGCAAGCCTATCGACCGCGTTTTTAAGCGCTCGCACCTTGAACGCCGCCGCTTGTTCCTTGGCTTTTTTTACCGCAAATTCCTTTATCCCCAAAAGCGCGGCGGTATCCGCGTTCGTCTTATCGCTTATTGCCACGAACAGCAGCCGCCTGAAATAATTATATACCGCGGCGATAATCTTCGCTTCGGTATCGCCTTTAGACAGCATATCTTCGATAATCATTATCGCCGAATCGAACTTCTTTTTGGCGATATAATCGGTCATTTCGTAAATTTTATATTCCGAATCGCGGTACACCAAAAAATCGACCGCCTGTTCGGTTATCTCACCGTTTACCCCCGCGTACGCCACGAGTTTTTCCGTCTCGTTCTTTACCCTTGTCATATCCGAAAGGCAGTATTCGGCGATAGTTCTGCAAACGGCGTCCGAAACCTTAACTTGCGCCGCACTTGCCGTCGCTTTTATCCATCTCATAATAAGCGGTATTTCCGCCGCGCCGCAGGACACGGTGCAAACCGTTTTGAACTTTTTAAACGCTTCGTGCGGTTTTTCGTTGACTATTACTAAAACAGAACCCTTTACGGGATTTTCCAGAAACTCTTTAAGTCCGCCGCGCAACGCTTCCGCCTTCGGGTAAAACTCTTTTATTACCGTCATACGGTAATCGGAGAAAAAGGGCGCGGCGGTAAGCGAAGAAAGCGCTTCGCCCATGTCAAGACTTGCCCCGTCAAAAGTCGCCGCGTTCAAAGTCGGCTCTTTTACAAGCGCGTTTTTCAGCGTTTCGAGCGCAAGCGCACGAAAATAA
>CAMORY010000040.1 GCA_946624395.1 uncultured Clostridia bacterium
GTCAAGCGCTTTCATCTTGGTTTCGTCCATCTTATCCATCCTTATACGTTATAAATTTTTTATAGTTTTAACGGCGAAAAATAGCGCCGCGTTAACTCCTTTTAACGTTATCTCTTCTCTGTCGCCCGAAAAGTCGAACTTATACGTGTGTATACCGTTCTTGCCGCCCGCAGCGATAAAACACCTGCCGACGGGCGTATTCGTGCCGTCCCCGTCAGGTCCTGCTATCCCCGTGGTCGCAACCACTATATCGGGGTTTGCCGTTTTATAAAGCCCCGCAGCCATACGGTAGGCGGTTTTGGCGCTCACCGCGCCGTCTTCTGAAATTATGCGTTCGGGAACGGACAAGCGGTTTTTTTTACTCTCGCCACTATAGGCGACTATCCCTTCGCAAAAATACGCCGAAACGCCCGCGTTTTTAACTATTTCCGCCGCTACCCTGCCGCCGGTAAAAGATTCCGCCACGGAAATGGTTTTGCCCGACAGTTTAAGAAGGGTAAACAGCGTTTCGGGAAGGGACGCGTTTCCGTCCGCATAACACATATCTTTCAGCGCCAACGCCACGTCTCTTTTAGCGGCGCGTATTTCCGCTTCGTCGGCGGTATCAAAAAACACGGACACGGTAATATCGCCGTGATTTTCGGAAACGGTATAGGTAAACGCGTGGCTTGCCTTTACATTATCCAAAAGCGTTTCCGTTTCGCGCTTAATGCCGAAACATTTTAAAACAAAACTTTTAGCAACGCCCGATTTTGCCGTAAGGTATGGCAAAACGTACTTATCGCACGCGTGGAAAAATTCCGGCTCATAACTTGGCATCACTATAAGCGTAAAATCCCGCTCGTCCAGCGTAAAACCTTGGTACGCGCCGTATTCGTTGGGAATAAGCGTCGCTTCGGCGGGCATAAGCGCGCCCGAAAAATCGGTACAGCCGCGGCTTTCAAGCGCCGCGCGCGCGTTCTCGTTTTCAATAAGCATAGAACCCGCAAACTCCGCAACCGTTTCTTTCAAATCGAAATCCGCACCGTCGGCAATTATCAACACGTCCGCCATATCGCGGAACACTTCGTACCCGCGCTTAAAGCCTATATCGTCGGAAGGTGATAAAACCTGTACTGTGTTAAGGTCTACCCCGCCGCCCGTAAAGCAGGCGCGCGCCTTTTTTACGTCGAAATCACCGAACGCCAAAAGTGCCGTTTTCATTTATCTTTTTTATCTTCCTTAAGCACGGAAATGTTTTTTATTATTGCTTCCGCGCCCGAAATCACCGTTAAAAGGGCGGCTATTCCCAACGCGATAAGCCCCGCGATATTCACCGCGGTATAAAGCCCCGCCTGAAACTCAGCGCCGACAAGCAGAACGCAAATCGCAATATCCTGCACGAAAGTCTTTATTTTGCCCGACTTTGCCGCGGCAAGCACCGTGCCTTTGGACGCCGCGACCATACGGAACCCGCTTATTATAAGTTCGCGGGAAAGGATTATAACCACCGCTATAGAAAAGTACGCGGGCAGTATTTCCGCGCCGCCGTTTGGCACTACAAGCATAACGATTAAAGCCGCCGCGACCAGTACCTTATCTGCTATCGGGTCTAAAAACTTACCCAAATCGGTGATTAAATTATACTTTCGCGCAAGATACCCGTCCAAAAAATCGGTAAACGCCGCAAGCGCGAACACTACCGCCGACAAAAGGTAATTGTACGGGATAGCGGTTATAAAATAGACGGCGACGAATACCGGTATCATAATTATTCTTAAAAGGGTCAATCTGTTTGGTAAATTCATATTCTTTCTCCATATAAATCGTAGCCGTCGGACTTCAATATTCTTACGTTGTAAAATTCACCGTAATTTATCTCTTCCGCGGAAAAGAATTTAACCTTTCCGTCTACGCTCGGCGCGTTGAAATAGGCGCGCCCGTAGTACACGAGTTCATCTCTGTCAAACCCTTCGGCAAACACTTTAAACGCTTTGCCGACGAGCGCTTTTCCGTTCTCTTTTACGATTTTTTTCTGTACCGAATACAGTTTTTTCAGTCTTTTGGTTTTAACGCTTGCCGAAATCTGCCCGCCTAAATTGTACGCGGCGGTGTCTTCTTCGCGGCTGTATTTGAAAAAACCCGCGTTGAAAAGTTTTGCCTTTTGCAAAAATTCTGTTAGCCTTAAAAAGTCTTCGTCCGTTTCGGTGGGAAAGCCCGTTATAAACGTGGAACGCACGGCAATGCCCTGCACTTCGTTTTTAAGCCGTTCGATAAGTTTAAGGTAGCCTTCCCCCGTACCCTTGCGGTTCATAAGTTTTAAAATCCTGTCGTCCGCATGCTGAAGGGGTATGTCTATATACCGTATCAGTTTGGGGTTGGACTGAAATTCGCGTATAAGTTCGTCGGTAATGTTTTCGGGATAGCAGTATAAAAGCCGTATTCCGCCCACGTTTTGTAGCGTCGAAAGCGTGCGTATAAGCGCAACCAGACTGCTTTGCGGCGTTAAATCCCTGCCGTATGCAGAAGTGTCCTGCGCAACGAGTATAAGTTCCCGCACGTTGCCGAGCGCTTTTACTTCTTCAACTAAATTCTCTGGGCGTACCGAACGGTATCTGCCGCGGATTTTGGGTATAAGACAATAAGTACAATGATTGTCGCACCCGTCCGCTATCTTAAGATACGCGTAGCCGTCGGTGGTTATAACCCGTTGCGTGCCGCCGTTCCCAAAAGGCTCGCCAACGGCGTTAATCTGCCCGCCGCTAGTATAAAGCCTGTCTATAACTTCAAGTATACGGTCGTAATCGGAAACGCCTATAAACGCGTCCGCTTCCGAGAGTTCGCCCATAAGTTCGCCGACGTACTTTTGCGGCAGACACCCGCTGACTATTATTTTTTCCACAGCGCCGCTTTTTTTATACTCCGCGGCGGAAAGTATCTCCTTTATGGACTCTTCCCTTGCCGCTTGCAAAAATGCGCAAGTGTTGATAATTATTATCTGCGCTTTTTGTATATCGCGGGTTATGGTATGCTTTTGTCGCAAAATGGCGAGCATCTTTTCGGTATCGACTCTGTTTTTATCGCAACCTAACGAGATAACGCCTATCAGTTTATTTTCCATTTGTATATTACTTTAACTTTTCCGTTTAATTCCGCATTGCAGCATTAAATCAATAACCGTCGGGCATTGTGCCGAATCTGTTTTCAAACTCTTCGCGGGTTATAAGCACCCTGCGCGCTTTACTGCCTTCATTGCCCGAAACAAAGCCAAGCCTTTCCATTTTATCCACAAGCCCGCCCGCACGCGCATAGCCTATCTGGAAACGGCGCTGAAGCATTGCTATCGACACCGAATTCGAAGTAATGGCAAGCCACAGGGCTTTTAAGAAGAAATCGTCTATCCCATCGTTGTCTTCTTCGTCGCCGCCGACAGTCGTCGTTTCTTCCCTAGCAGGACGCGCGGATTTTTCAAGGAATTCTTTTAAATCGTCGTCGTAATACGCCGCGTTCTTTTCCTTGATATAGGCAACTATATTGTTTATCTCTCTATCGCTTATCCAAGCGCCCTGATAACGTTCGGTTTCGGGCATACCCGAATTTTTATAGAGCATATCGCCGTTGCCGAGCAGTTTTTCCGCCCCGCCTTCGGACAAAATAGTGCTGGAATCCTGAAAGTTCATAACTTTAAGTGCGATTCTCGACGGCAGGTTGGCTTTTATCGTACCCGTTATTATATCTACAGACGGGCGCTGGGTAGCAAGCACAAGGTGAATACCCGCCGCGCGCGCCTTTTGCGCGAGCATACGGATATTCGTTTCCATATCCTTTTTACAGGTTTCCATTAAATCGGCAAGTTCGTCCACTACGATAACTATACGCGGCATTTTGGCGACCGTATCGCTTGCGACTATTTCGTTATAACTCTCTATGTCGCTGACCAGCCCGCCTTCGATTTTAGCAAACTCGTCGTAGCGGCGCTCCATCTCCTTATACGCCCATTGAAGTACCGAAACCGCTTTCTGCGGTTCGGTTATTATTTCGTCTATCATAAGGTGCGGCAGATGTTCGTACTTTCTGAACCCTACGCGCTTGGGGTCGATAAGGATAAGCCGCAACTCTTCGGGACTGTAGCGCATAAGCATACTGACTATCATTACGTTTAAGCACACGCTCTTTCCCGAACCCGTTGCGCCCGCAACGAGATAATGCGGACCTTTGGCAAGGTTATCGGTAATCGAGTTGCCGACGATATCTTTACCGAGAGCAAACATAAGCGAACCCGCTTTGATTTTCTGCCCCGCCGCGCCTTCTAATACTTCTTTAAGTCCTACCGTGATTTTGGTCTTGTTTGCAACTTCTATACCCACAAGGTCTTTGCCGGGGATGGGCGCTTCTATTCTTACGCCCGCCTTGGACTGCAAACGCATTTTAAGGTCGTCGTCGTAGGCTAAAACCTTTTTAACGGTTATACCCGCGGGCATCTTAACTTCGTACCGCGTAATAGTCGGACCTTGCACGTAGCCCTGCGGTTCTACGTTAATATGGAAATCTTCTAAAACCCGCCTTATTATCTCTATGCGCTCTTCGTGATTTTCTCTCGGTGCGTCGGCTGGCGGCGCGTACGTTTCAAGCAAATCGAGCGGCGGTTTGTAGTACGGTCTGTTAATGGGAACGGGCGGTTTTTCGGGTTTTTCCGTTTCTTCGGAATTTAAATCGGCACTCCTGCGCGTAAAATCCGCGTTTCCGTTCCCGTCTGGTACTACCCTGCTCGTATAGGACGGTTTTTCTTCAAACAGAATACTGCGCGCCCTGCCTTCGCGTATTCTCGGGGCGGGCGGCTCTTCAAACTTCGGTTCTTCAAAAGCGGGCTCTTCCGAAACCGGTTCTTCTGCGGTAAAGTCTTCGCGTTCAGAAAGCGTTTCCGTATCGGTCAACCCGTCCGAAAAAGCGTTTTCTTCGGTTTCCGCTTCGGGCGCGTCGTCCGCGGCGACGTATCTTGCGCTAAACGCCTCCGCACGGATTTCCGCGTCGCTTTTATAGTCGTTTTCATGCTCTATCATAGGAATTTCGTCGCTATCGGCGGCGTCTTCCACAGGCTCTGCGTCTTTTCTTGCGGGAATATAGTCTGAAACGCGCGCGGCGGAAATATCGCCGTTCGTTCCGTTTTCTTCTATTGTGATTTTCGCGGGAGTTTTTATATACTCGATTTTCTTCTGCAGTTCGCTGTTGTATTTTTCGGAATAGGTGTTTGCGTACGCGCTGACGTTCAAAGAATTAGTCGAAGAATCCACGGTAAAAGACGAGCCTTCGTCTTTCGCCATTTCCCGCTTGGTTTTAAATCCGAAATCTTTGCTGTTGCTGATAAACAGCCTTTGTTCTTTTGCGGTATGTTTATAATCCTGCCGCTCGGATTGCGGCGTGAAATCGTTGTCAAGGTTCTGCGCGGGTTCTGCGGCGCTGTCGGCAGGAGTTTCGTTTTTCACGAAAGTACTGCGGAATTCCCTGTCTGACGAAACGGGTTTTCCGTCTTTTACTATATCGGACACGAGAAAGTACGCGTCTATCCCGAAAACTACGGCGAGAACGACCGCGCTGCCTACGACCGTTAAAAGCGATTGCAGAAAATAGGCTATAATCGCCGCGGCAACGCCGCCTGCCGAAAACACGCCGTCCGCCGACGCGTAAGAAACGGAAATATATTCGCCGTAAGACAAGTCTTTATATCCGCCCATCGAAATCACGTGCGCGAACAATACTACCGCAAGGATAGCGAAAAACGAAAGCGCCTTGCGCTTAAAAGACAGATTGAATTTTTTATCGATAACAAGCATCGCGCCCTTAAGCGCCGCGTACGCAGTCAAAGGATACGCAAAATACCCGAACACGCCGAGTAAAAATTCACGCACGTATGCGCCCGGTGAGGAAAACACCGCGTCCCCCGTTATAATACAAATTAAACAAAGCGTAGCGAAAAGAACCATTACCACGCCCAAAGTTTCTTTTGTAAAAACGGCGGAAGCCGTTTTGTTTTTGCCGCTCTGACGTTGACTGTTCACTATCTTTCTCCTTTCCGTTATGTTATAATTATAACAAAAAAAAGTATTATTTACAATGTTTTTATATTAAAAAAATAATTTAAAAAAGCGTCGGACGCAGCCGATAAGGTTGCGCCCGACGCTTTTTAATAATCGGTTGGTTTTATTTGCCGTCGTTATTCTATGCTTATACGCCCCGATGGTATTTCTTTGGTATCTTTCGGCACGGTCAAAGACAAAATGCCGTTATCGTACCTGGCTTTTACGTCTTCTTCTTTTATACCTTCGCCGACGTAGTAAGAACGGCTGCAAGAATAATTTCTCTCCCGCCTTACGTATTTGTTCTTGTCTTCTTCTTTCTCCTGCTTTTTAGCGTTTACCGTTTGATATCCGTTTTTAAGCGATACCTCTATATCCTTTTTGTCGAACCCGGGCAAATCTACCTGCATTTCATACCCGTTTTCCGTTTCCTTTATGTCAGTACGCATATCCGCGGCAGAAACACCGCCGTAGAAAAATGGCTTAAAAAAGCCTTCAAACGGATCGTTCCAAACGTCCATAATCCCGTCGTTACCTTCACGCCTTCTCGATAAATAGTTTTTCATAACACATACCTCTCTTTTTATTTTTTTTAGCAATCTCAATCAAAGATTGTTAGCACTCTTTTCTTTCAATTGCTAATTATAATTATAGTCACTAATAATTATTTGTCAATAGTTTTACGAAAAATTTTTAAAAAAATTTAAAAAAATTTTCGGGTGAAGAAAATTCTTCACCCGAAGTATTGCCTGAAAAATAAAAAATCAAACTTTAAAATAAAATTTATTCCGTTTTTAGGGTTTTTACTATATATTCCGCATACGCGCGCGCAACGTTCACGCCCGTTATCCGCTCTATTTCGGATATAAACGCGTTGGAATTAACTTCGCACACGTAGGGCGCGCCGCCACTACCAAACAACAAGTCCACGCCGCAGTAATCAAGACCTAAAACATAAGCGCATTTTTCCGCGGCGGCTATAAATTCCGCACTCGGCTCGTACTTTCTCCCCCTGCCGCCAAGGGCTATGTTAGAACGGAAATCGTTAGCGTTTTCGCGTATCATAGCGCACAAAAATGTGCCGCCTATAACTATCATACGAACGTCCGTTCCTAACCTATCAGGCATATATCTTTGATAAAGATGCGGCTTTAATTTAAGGGTTTCGGCAAGCGCTTTTAATGCCGTAAAATCGTCCGCTTTATAAACGCCTTTACCTTTAGAACCGAAACTTTCTTTCACGATAACGGGATAGCCGAGTTTTTGCGCGATAACATTAAGCGCAGCGTCGTCCGTTTCGGAATAAGCGTTATAGCACACGGGCGCAAAAACCGTTTCGGGAATATTAAGCCCCGCGCCCGCAAGCGCGATGTACGTTTCGCCCTTATCGTCGCAAACTCTAATAGCGGCGTGCGAATTGAAAAGTCTTACGCCCGATTTTTCAAGGCAGGCGGACAAATATTTGTCCTTATCCAAAAATACGGCAAAATCGCAAGAAAAATCTTCCCGTATTTTGCCGTCCGAAATACAATTTTTAAGATACCCGTCGGAAACTATGCGGGTATTTACGCCTAACGCCGCAAACTCTTCTTTAAGCCGCTTTGCCTGATACACGCTCTCTTTCGGTTCTCCGAAAGGGTTTACGCAAATTATGCCTTTCATATTAAAACAGTCCGACGATTTTTCCGTTCTCGTCCACGTCTATATTTTCCGCGGCAGGAACTTTAGGTAGCCCCGGCATCGTCATTATATCCCCCGTAAGCGCTACTATAAAGCCCGCGCCCGCCGAAACTTTTACGTTTCTGACCGTTATCTTAAAACCCGTCGGCGCGCCGATTTTTTCTTTATCGTCGGAAAACGAATATTGCGTTTTGGCTATGCATACGGGCAGGTTTCCAAACCCTAACGCCGTCAGTTTTTCTATCTGTTTTTTCGCGTCGGGCGCAAAATGCGCGCCTTCGCCGCCGTAAATTTTAACCGCTATATCCTTAATTTTATCTTCGATAGAAGAATTTACGTCGTAAGAATAGGTAAACCCGTTCGGTTCTTCCGCTAGCCTTACGACTTCTTTTGCAAGGTCAATACCGCCCTTGCCGCCGTCCGCCCACACGGTGGACAGCACTACGTTTACGCCGAGTTTTTTGCACTCTTTTATAACGAGTTCGATTTCGCCGTCGGTATCGGTCGGAAACCTGTTGACCGCAACCACCGCGGGAAGTTTATACACGTCTTTTATATTGTGCAAGTGCCTTAAAAGATTAGGAAGCCCGTTTATAAGCGCTTGCTTGTTTTCCGTGTTAAGGTCGGTTTTCTTGACCCCGCCGTGCATTTTCAGCGCGCGGATAGTGGCAACTATTACCACCGCCGCGGGTTTAAGTCCCGCCACCCTGCACTTTATATCCAAAAACTTTTCCGCGCCCAAATCCGCGCCGAAGCCCGCTTCCGTAATGCAATAATCGGCAAGTTTTAACGCCGTTTTCGTAGCGATTACCGAATTACAGCCGTGCGCGATATTCGCAAAAGGTCCGCCGTGCACTATTGCGGGCGTGCCTTCTAAAGTCTGGACGAGATTAGGCTTTAACGCGTCTTTAAGCAGCGCCGCCATCGCGCCCTGCGCCTTTAAGTCGCCCGCGGTTATCGGCTGGCCGTCCATATTATACGCGACTATGATTTTCGCAAGTCTTGCTTTTAAATCGCTTAAATCCCGAGCAAGGCAGAATACCGCCATAATCTCGGAAGCGACGGTTATGTCAAACCCGTCTTCACGCATAACGCCGTCCGTTCTTTTGCCCATGCCGTCTATAATTCTGCGGAGTTGGCGGTCGTTCATATCCAAAGCACGGCGGAAAGTTATGCTTTTTACGTCGATATTCAAAGCGTTGCCCTGATAAATATGATTATCAAGCATAGCGGCTAAAAGGTTGTTCGCCGCGCCTATTGCGTGGAAATCGCCCGTAAAGTGCAGGTTAATGTCTTCCATAGGAATAACCTGCGCGTAGCCGCCGCCCGCCGCGCCGCCTTTAATGCCGAACACAGGACCTAACGACGGTTCGCGGAGTGCCACAACGGTGTTTTTGCCTATTCTCCGCATAGCGTCCGCAAGCCCTATCGTCGTAGTGGTTTTACCTTCGCCCGCGGGTGTCGGTGTAATGGCGGAAACTAAAATCAATTTCCCGTCGGGATTTGTATTGTCTTTTAAAAATTGTAAATCTATTTTCGCTTTATAGTTGCCGTATTGCTCTACGTATTCGGGCGCAATACCCGCAGTTTTA
>CAMORY010000041.1 GCA_946624395.1 uncultured Clostridia bacterium
CGCGCCCGCAAGTTTGTCCGTGCCTACCGCGTAATGGCTTGCGGGGAATATTACCGCGTGTTTAAGTTCGGAAACGACTTTGCCCGACACGTACTCCACTTCGGAGATTTTTTCCACCGTATCGCCGAAAAATTCCACGCGTATAAAAATTTCGGTATTTGCTGACGGAAATATATCCACTATATCGCCGCGCGCGCGGAAAGTCGAACGGGAAAAATCCACGTCGTTTCTCGTGTACTGAATACCCACGAGTTTCCGCATAAGTTCGTCGCGTTCCAAATTATCGTCGGGGCGGATAGACACCGCAAGGCGGTAATACTCTTCTGGCGCGCCCAACCCGTAAATGCAGGACACGGACGCGACGACTATCGTATCCGACCGTTCGGCAAGCGAACAGGTCGCCGAGTGCCGCAGTTTATCTATCTCGTCGTTTATGGCAAGGTCTTTTTCTATATAGGTGTCCGTACTCGGAATATACGCTTCGGGCTGATAGTAGTCGTAATAGGACACGAAAAATTCTACACGGTTATTCGGGAAAAAAGCGCGGAATTCGTTGCAAAGTTGCGCCGCAAGCGTTTTGTTGTGCGCAATAACTAAAGCGGGACGGTTCACGTTTGCTATAACGTTCGCCATAGTAAACGTTTTGCCCGAACCCGTCGCGCCCAAAAGCACCTGCGTGCGAAGCCCGTCAAAAAGACCTTCGGTCAAAAGCCTTATCGCTTGCGGCTGGTCGCCCGTGGGCTTGAATTTTGATTTTAACTCGAATTTCCTTTTTTCCATAATATCCGTTTAATTTAAGCCGCGTCTAATGCGGTATGTACCGTCGCTTTCCCACTCCCGTCCACGAACACGGACACCGTGCCGAACACGCTCGTAAGATATATATTACAGTTTTCGTTCGCGGCGCGTATACGCGACAGCGTCGCCTTTGTAGGGTGCGAATAATTATTATCCCCGCCGACGGAGATAACCGCGTTTTTCGGGGTCAACGTCTGTAAAAACTCATCGCCGCTCGCGTCATCAGACCCGTGGTGCGAAACTTTGAGAAAATCTATATCGGTAAGGTTTACTTTGCTTTTGCTTACCATACCCAAATTAAAGTTATTAAGCGCCACCGCTTCCTGTGAAAAGCCCGCGTCGCCCGTGAAAACGAACCGTACGCCCTTATATTCAAGATATATTATGGGCGAAACGTTATTGCGGGCTTGCGGAGACGGCTCTTCCGAACCGTTTATATCCGTATACGCGCTGTCCGTAGTGCCTTGCGCGTTGGGCGAAAGCATAACAAGGTAATAATCGTCCCCGCTAACGTTTTTACCCACGGCGGAATAAACTCTCGTCATATTTCCCGCTTGACGCGCCGCTTCGATAATATTATACGCATCGCAGTACGGGTTAAAATTTTCGGGTTGAGATAATTTAGGGATATATGCGGTTTCCACTTTATAATCGGTAAGAATAGCCGCCGCGTTGCCCACGTGGTCGGAATCCGGGTGAGTTAAAACGAAATAGTTAAGCGTGCCGCCCGTATACTCGTCAAGATAACGCTTTACCGCGTTGTAATTTCTGTCGCTTGCCGTTCCGCAGTCAATAAGCATGGTTTTGCCGTCGGCAAAATTTATAAAAATAGCGTCGCCTTCGCCCACGTCTATATAGTTTACCGAAAACCCTTCGTAATACTTAAAAGTATCGACGTATTCGCCGCCGTGATTACCGTTATCGCATGCGCATACAAGGCAACAACCGCAACTTATCGCTACGGCGACTGATACCGCTAATAATTTTTTAAGCCGCGCAAAAAGTTTCATTTTCTTTTGTTGATTTTAATTCCCTTTTTAAGTTTAGCCGCGTTAATACCCCGCTTTATTTCGGTTATATGTTCGCGTGCGCAATCGTAGCCGATTTCAAACATACGGTCCGCGGCGGAAAACGAAACGGGCTTATACGCGGCTAAATCGGGGTGCAACATAAAGTCCGCGTTTTCATATCCCTTTTTCCAAGGTTCGTCAACGCCGCCCTTAAATTCGGGGAAAATCATATTCAGAATACCGCCGCCGCTTTTAACGTGCGACGAAAGGTCGATGCCGACGATATAGTCCGCGCCCATTTCCTTTACTTTATCCGCGGGTACGGAATTACAAAACGCACCGTCTATAAGCGCCTTGCCGTCCACTATAACGGGCTTAAAAAAGGGCGGGTATGCGGAAGAAGCGCATAGTGCCTGCGCCACGTTCCCGCTCTTAAATTCGTATTCTTCGCCCGTATCCAGCACGGTCGCTACCGCGCGGAACGGCTTTTTAAGTTCTTCTATATCGAGATTGCCGATAGTGCGGTCAATAACCTTGAAAAGCCCTAACGTATCCATCTTTATCATAAAAAGGTTCTTGATTTCCGAAACGTTGACGCCTTTTAAAAGTTCCAGACAGTCGGTTGCGGAATACCCCGCAGAGTAAAACGCACCGATAATGCTGCCTATGCTCGTTCCCGCTATAATATCAAACTCTATGCCGTTCTCTTCAAACGCGTAAAGCGCACCGAGTTCCGCGTAGCCTTTAGCCCCGCCCGAGCCCAGCGCCAAGCCCAACTTAAATTCGGGCGCGGGTTTTTTCTTAAATAAACTCTTGAATTTTCCCCAAAAACTCATTTTTCTTCCGCCGTCTTTTTCTTAAGTGAAATTTTAACGATAACTAATATAAGCATTACCGCAGCGAGTGCGAATAACCCGTACAAAACGTAGTCGAGTATAGCGAGATTGCCGCTTGCAGCAAGAATTATTTCCGCTAAAACTGAAATTATAGCCCCCGCTATAAAGTTGCCGATAACGACGGGCAGTATCGCGTCCTTAAATTTAAGCCCCAAAAACACGGCGACGGCTGTTCCCGTCCATACCCCCGTCATGGGTAATGGTATCGCCACGAAAATAAACGTGCCAAGTATCTTATAAAACTTTTCGGTATGCGCCTTTTTGCCGCTTTTTTCGGCTTTTTTAAGCGCCGCGTCCGCCTTGTCTTTAAAAAACAACTCTATTTTATCGGCAAACGCGTTAAACCACTTGATTTTTTTAAGCAGGTTAAGTATAGGCACTAAAAGGAAAAACACGGGGATAAACGCAACGGTCGAACCAAGGTAAGATAGCCCAAAACTTTCAAAAAAGTTTAGGCTAGCGCCGCGCGCGAAAATTATGCCGCCTTTAAGTTCTATTAAAGGAATAAAGGACATAATAAGCGTTGCGATTTTATCGTCGCCGATAAGATTTTGTATGAATTCTACCATAAATTTCCTTAAAATAAATTGTGTTTTTACGCCGTTTGCTGTAAAATACCTATATGACTACTCAAAAAATGCTTTCCGTTATGCGCAAGGGCATAACCGAATATAAAATGATAAAGGACGGCGATAAAATAGCCGTCGGCGTGTCGGGCGGTAAAGATTCCGTGTCGCTACTTAAACTTCTTGCCGAATACCGTAAATTTTCGCCCGAAAAATTCGAACTTCTCGCTATTTCCGTCGATTTGGATTTTACGGGTGCGAAAACCGATTTTAACGCGCTTAAAAGTTTTTGCGAAGAACTTTCCGTGCCTTATATCGTGGAAAAAACCGACATAGGTAAAATCGTGTTCGACGTGAGAAAAGAAACTAACCCCTGCGCGCTGTGTTCCAAAATGCGGAAAGGCGCGCTATACGACGTAGCCGTTAAAAACGGGTGCAACAAGGTGGCGCTTGGTCATCACGCGGACGACTTGACCGACACTTTTTTGCTTTCCTTATTCTACGAAGGTCGGCTTTCCACCTTTGCACCAAAAAGTTATTTGGACCGCACAGGCTTAACGCTTATTCGCCCGCTTATTATGGCAAAAGAGGCGAATATTACGGGCTTTTCTAAAAATCTGCCTATCGTCAAAAGCCCCTGCCCCGCAAATAAACACACCAAGCGGGAATTCGTTAAAAACGCTCTGCGGGAATTAGCAAAGGAAATCCCGAACGTACGTGAAATGGCGTACACCGCCATAACCCACCCTGAAAGGTACAACCTTTTCGATAAGTTCCGAAAAGAAATAGACGAAATATTGTAAATTTTATTGTAGCCGCCGCGCAAATTAAAGCGCGGCGGAATTTTTTTGCTATTACTTGTTGAAATTATCTTTTAAGGACACTATTTCGCTTAAAACCGTTTTACCTTTAACGTCTAAAAGCTTAAAGTAGCCAGTCCGCATAAGTTGATACGGAATATCGCCGTTATTAAGCACGTACGGTTCGACCTTGCCGTTAAAAATTTTAAGACTGTCCGCGTTCATGCGCTCGGAAAAATCCTGCCCCGCGTACTCTTCGTCTTTGAGTAAATATCCGTATTTGCGAATTTCAATATCCGCGCTGGTCGCTTCGTCCACCCATTGAATAACGCCTTTCACCTTTATCCCCGAAGTGTCGTTGCCGCTCTTGGATTCCTTAATATACGAACACAAAATTTCCACGGGTTCGCCGTTGTCGTCTAAAATCACGTCGTCGCACTTTACGATATACGCGGACTTTAGCCGCACGTACCCGTCCTTTTTAAGCCTGAAATACTTGGGCGGGGGATTAAGCGAGAAATCGTCCGCGTCGATATATAAATGCTTTGAAAAGGTAATTTTTCTCGTCCGCTTTATCTCTTCGTTCGGATTTATATCGAAATCGACTTCTTCCGTTTTTCCGTCGGGATAGTTCGTTATCGTAAGTTTTAAGGGCTTTAATACGCCCATAGCGCGTTCGGCGTTGGCGTTTAAATATTCCCTGATGCACGCTTCGAGATAAGAAATCTGCACTTCGGAATTTGCTTTCGCAATCCCTATTCTGCCGCAGAAATCTTTTAAGGCTTCCGCAGGCACGCCGCGGCTACGTAATCCCGTTAAGGTCGGCATACGCGGGTCGTCCCACCCGTCCACAGAACCTTCTTCCACGAGTTTTTTAAGATACCGCTTACTCATTACAAGGTTGGTAATGTTAAGCCGCGCAAACTCTATCTGGCGGGGCTTTGGGTTAAAGCCCAAAGTTATGCCTACCCAGTCGTAAAGCGGGCGGTGGTCTTCAAATTCCAAAGTGCAAAGCGAAAAAGATACGCCCTGCAAATAGTCGCAAATGGGGTGCGCAAAGTCGTACATAGGATATATGCACCACTTATCCCCCGTGCGGTAATGCTTTTCACGCAAAATTCTGTAAATAACGGGGTCGCGCATATTGATGTTAGGGCTTGACATATCTATTTTAGCGCGCAAACACTTGCTACCGTCTGGATATAACCCCGCTTTCATTTCACGGAATAACTTTAAGTTCTCTTCTATACTGCGGCCCCTATAAGGGCTTTCCTTGCCCGCTTCGGTTAAAGTACCACGGTTAGCGGAAATTTCTTCCGGCGTCATATCGCACACGAACGCGTTGCCCATCATAATTTCCTGTTCCGCAAACTCGTAAATCTTGTCGTAAAAATCCGAAGCGTGCGTTATTTTATCGTACTCAAAGCCAAGCCACGCGATATCTTTCTTTATCGCTTCTTCGTACTCTTCTTTTTCTTTACTCGGATTAGTGTCGTCCAAAAACAGGTTGCACTTGCCGTTATACTTTTCCTTAACGCCGAAATTCAGGCACAAAGATTTCGCGTGCCCTATGTGAAGGTATCCGTTAGGTTCGGGCGGGAAACGGGTGTAAACTTCTTGCACCTTTCCGCTCGAAATTTCGTCGTTGATGATTTGTTCTATAAAATTATTCGCTTCTGGTAATTCTTTAATCATAGTAAACATATTTTACCACAATTTTTTAAAATAAAAAAGTAAATATCGATATTACTTTAAAAAAATAGTACGCCATCAAGGTGGAATTTTACGCGCCCCGCTTTCTTATTTACTTGACTATTAAATCAATATATTGTAAAATACCTTTTGCAATAATCTTTTAAGAAGGTTTTTTATGGAAATTAAAGCGACAATGGAAAAAATCGTAAACCTGTGTAAAGGCAGGGGTTTTATCTTCCCCGGAAGCGAGATTTACGGCGGACTTGCAAACAGTTGGGACTACGGACCCTTGGGCGTAGAATTTAAAAACAACGTCAAAAAGGCGTGGTGGAAACGCTTCGTGCAGGAAAGCAAGTACAACGTGGGGCTTGATTCCGCAATCATTATGAACCCTGAGACTTGGGTAGCGTCCGGGCACGTGGGCGGATTTTCAGACCCGCTTATGGACTGCAAGCAGTGCAAAGCCCGCCACCGTGCGGATAAACTTATCGAAGATTACGCTAGCGCGAACAACACTAACGACAATCCAGCGGCGTGGACTTTCGAGCAGATGTCGGCGTTTATTAAAGAAAAACATATCGCCTGCCCCGTGTGCGGCGGACACGAGTTTACCGAAATAAAGAAATTCAACCTTATGTTTAAGACCTTTATCGGGGTTACCGAAGACACGACTTCGACCGTATATCTTCGCCCCGAAACGGCGCAAGGCATTTTCGTCAATTTCCCGAACGTACAGCGCGCGGCGCGTAAAAAACTACCGTTCGGTATAGGTCAGATAGGAAAGTCCTTCCGCAACGAAATTACCCCCGGAAACTTCGTATTCAGAACGCGCGAATTCGAACAGATGGAGTTGGAATTTTTCTGCAAGCCGGGCACGGATTTGGACTGGTTTAAGTACTGGAAAGATTACTGCCACAAATTCCTGTTGGATTTAGGCATTAAGGACGAACATTTAAGACTTCGCGACCACGATAAGGAAGAACTTGCGTTCTATTCAAAAGCGACGACCGACTTTGAGTTCTTATTCCCGTTCGGCTGGGGCGAACTGTGGGGCATTGCCGACAGAACAGATTACGATTTAGGTCAGCACGCGAAATTTTCGGGCAAAGACCTTACCTATTACGACCAAGATACCAACGAACACTATATTCCCTACGTTATCGAACCGTCGCTCGGTGCGGACAGGGTGGCGCTTGCTTTCCTTGTTGAGGCGTACGACGAAGAAACGGTGGGAGATAACGACGTTAGAGTAGTGCTGCACTTACACCCAGCACTTGCGCCTTTTAAGGCGGCGATATTACCGCTTTCTAAAAAACTCGGCGACAAAGCGACGGAAATTTACGAAGAACTGTCTAAATATTTCCCCGTTGATTACGACGAAACGGGTTCTATCGGCAAGCGTTACCGCCGTCAGGACGAAATCGGAACTCCGCTTTGCATAACTTACGATTTCGATTCGGAAACGGATAATTGCGTAACGGTCAGAGACCGCGACACGATGGAACAAGTGCGTA
>CAMORY010000042.1 GCA_946624395.1 uncultured Clostridia bacterium
ATAAAAGCGATAAAGTTGACGGCGCGGCGGGGAAAGGTAAGACGTTTACTATTCTTGCCGACAACTTAAACAATCCTATAAACCAAGAATATAATAACGGGCTTAAAAACTCGGCGGGTAAAACTTTTGCGGAAGTTCAAGCCGATATTTCCGCGGAAGACTTTTTATCTTCGATAGGTTCTCTTAAAGCGGCGGAAACGTTCAGGAGCAACGGTTCGCGCTTTTTGTGGGTAAAAAACATCTGGATAACCGACAGCCCCACCAAGCACCCCGTTGAAAGCAGTTGGGATTCATTTAAAAGCACTTACGGCTACGACGGAGTTAATATCGAAAGCGATAAAGGCTACACCAAACTTATAGCGGAATTACAAGACGAACAGTCCGCGCCCAACGGGTACTTTATACTCGTTGCGCTGACGGCGTTATCTTCGCTTTTGACGCAGTTCGTTATAGGCAGAAGCCAAAAGGCGCAGATGGAACTTCAGACGGTGAACGGGCAGGGCGCGCAGACGCAGAAGATTATGATGTGGATGATGCCGATTATGATGGCGGTATTCGCGTTCTTCTACACCGCGGCGTTCTCGCTGTATATCGTATTAAGTTCGATAATAAGTCTTTTCACTACGCTTATCATAAACTATATAGCCGATAAAAAATTCAAACCCAAAGAAGCGGGAGAAAACGAAATTATCCGCGGCAGAGTATATATTCCGCCAAAAAAGGAAGAGCCGAAAAAAGAATACAAGAAGTCCAAAAAGAAAGATAAGACGTTAGAAGACGGGTTTTTATCCGGGCTTGCCGACAAAAAGAAACACACGCGCGGCAGATTAAAGTAAATAACACGCCGACAGGCGTTCAAGGAGTAAAATAATGGAATTTACAGGTAAAACGGTTGAAGAAGCCAAGGCAAAAGGATTAGAGAGCCTTGGTATCTCCGAAAATCAGGCGGAGATAACGGTAGTTGCCGAAGCGGTTAAGGGGCTGTTCGGCAAAGTGAAAAAAGAAGCGGTAGTCGACGTTAAAAAGAAAGAAGAAACCGCAAAACCCGCGAAAAAGGCGGTAAAAGAAGAAAAGGCGGAAAAAGACAACGGCGTGAAAGCGGCGGCGGAGTTCATAGGTAAACTTTTTGAAATTATGGACGTAAACGCCAAAGCGGATATAACCGATGAAAACGTTATTTCGCTTATAGCGGAAGAATCTTCGGCGGTTATCGGATATCGCGGAGAAGTGTTGGACGCTATACAGGTTTTAGCGGGTGCGGTTGCTAATATCGGCAAAAAGGAATACGAAAAAATCGTAGTCGACTGTGAAAATTACCGCGGGCGACGCGAAGAAACGCTTATCGCCCTTGCGCATAAACTCGAAGCGAAAGCGACGGAAATGAGAAGAAAGGTTATTTTAGAACCTATGAGTCCGTTTGAAAGGAGAATAATCCACACCGCGCTTGCGGAAAGCGAAACGGTCAAAACTATAAGCGACGGTAAAGAACCGCAACGGTACGTTGTAATAGTTCCCAACGATTTGGACGAAACGTCAAGACCGTACAATGCGGGAACTAATCACGGCAAAAACCGCAGAGACGGAAAAATCGGCGGGAGAAGAGACCGTAATCATAACGACCGCGGCGGCAGAGACAACAGAAACCGCAATCGCGGAGAAAGAAGGGGCAGCGGATTTACCGAAGAAAAGAGAAAATCCACTCCCTCTTTCGGTACGTATCTCGGCAACAGTTTAAAAGACAAAAATTATTAAAATACTGCCCGCGGAAAACTATTCTGTTTTCCGCGGGCAAAGCCTATTTAAAAACCAAGGACTGCTTTTATTACAAGGTGAAAAAAATGAAACAACTTATGATAGGAAACAAGGCGGTAGCGCGCGGGCTTTACGAAGGCGGTATAAAATTCGTATCTTCTTACCCCGGCACTCCGTCTACCGAAATTACCGAATTTCTTGCTAAATACGACGACGTAAAGTCGGAGTGGGCGCCCAACGAAAAAGTGGCGCTAGAGGCGGCGTTCGGCGCGTCGCTTGCGGGCGCAAGGTCGGCTTGCGCCATGAAACACGTGGGCTTAAACGTTGCCGCCGACCCCCTGTTTACCCTTTCTTATACGGGCGTAAACGCAGGGATGGTTATTTGCGTTGCGGACGACCCCGCCATGCACTCTTCGCAGAACGAACAGGATTCCCGCCACTACGCTATAGCGGCGAAAGTGCCGATGCTTGAGCCTTCCGACTCCAAAGAAGCGTACGAGTTTGCAAAATCTGCGTTCGAACTTTCGGAAAAGTTCGATACCGCGGTGCTGCTTCGTATGTGTACGAGAGTTGCGCACAGCCAGTCTGTAGTAGACACGGCGGACCGCGCGGAAATTCCGAATAAACCGTACGTTAAAGACGGCGCGAAATACATAATGATGCCCGCAAACGCGATAAAGCGGCACGTCGTCGTTGAAGAGCGTATGAAAGCGCTGCGCGAATACGCCGAGACCTGCCCCTTTAACCGTGTGGAAATGGGCGGTACGGAAATAGGTATTATCACTTCGGGCACTTCTTATCAGTACGTTAAAGAAGTATTCGGCGATACGGTCAGCGTGCTTAAAATAGGTATGCCGAACCCTTTGCCCGAAAAACTTATTTTAGATTTTGCAAAAAAGGTAAAAACCCTTTACGTTATAGAAGAATTAGAACCCATTATCGAAACGCATTGCAGAAATTTAGGGCTTAACCCGATAGGAAAAGAAAAATTTTCTATCCTTGGCGAATTTTCCCAACAAACAATATCCGCGGCGTTTAATCTGCCCGAAAAGCCGACGGTAAAAGCGGACACTATTGCGCCCGCAAGACCGCCGATGATGTGCGCGGGCTGTCCGCACCGCGGAATTTATTACGTGCTTTCAAAGAACAAAATAACCGTGTTAGGAGATATCGGTTGCTACACGCTTGGCGCGCAACCGCCCCTTTCCGCCGTCGACTATACCCTGTGTATGGGCGCGTCGGTATCGGGTATTCACGGGTTTTTGAAAGCGTCCGAAAATGGCGCCGAAAAAAGAACGGTTGCCGTTATCGGGGATTCCACGTTTATGCACTCGGGTATTACGGGGCTTGTGAACGTTGCGTATAACGGTTCTAACTCTACCGTTATTATTCTCGACAATTCAATAACGGGTATGACGGGGCATCAGCAAAACCCCACTACGGGGTATAACATAAAAGGCGACCCCGCGGGGAAAGTCGATTTAGAAGCGCTTTGCCGCGCTATCGGTATTCGCCGCGTGCGAGTTGTAGACCCCTACGACCTTAAAGCCTGCGAAACCGCGGTAAAAGAAGAACTCGAAGCGGACGAACCGTCCGTAATCATATCAAGGCGGCCGTGCGTGCTTTTAAAATACGTAAAAACCGCGCCCGCGTTAAAAGTTGATAAAGAAAAGTGCCGCGCGTGCAAGAAGTGTATGACGCTCGGTTGCCCCGCCGTTTCCTTTAAAGACGGCAAGGCGCATATCGACGCGACGCTTTGCGTTGGTTGCGAAGTTTGCAGCAAGTTGTGCCCGTTCGGCGCGATAGTAAAGGGAGGTACGTTATAATGACTACGAATATTATGATAGTGGGCGTGGGCGGACAAGGCAGTCTTTTGGCGTCCAAACTCTTGGGCGCGGTACTTCTCTCCGAAGGGTACGACGTAAAAGTTTCCGAAGTGCACGGTATGAGCCAGCGCGGCGGCAGCGTGGAAACGTACGTACGGTTCGGCGAAAAGGTGTATTCGCCCATAATCACGCAAGGCGAAGCAGATTATATTTTATCGTTTGAAAAGTTAGAAGCGGCGCGTTGGGCGGCGTACTTAAAACAGGGCGGCGAAATTATCGTCAACACGCAGGAAATTGACCCGATGCCCGTAATTATCGGCAAAGCCGAATACCCGTCCTCGATTTTAACGGAGTTAAAGGCAAAGGGCGTTAATATAGAAGCGATTGACGCGCTTTCCGCGGCGGAACAGGCGGGCAGCGTTAAAGCGGTCAACGTAGTGTTGCTTGCGCGGCTTGCAAAGCGGTTCGCTATCCCCTACGGCAAATGGATAGAAGCAATCGAAAACACCGTCGCTCCCAAATTTTTAGAAATGAACAAGAAAGCCTTTGAAATAGGATACAATTTATAAAACTTAAAAAGGAAGAAAAACCCGTGGAACAGTATTTTCAGAAAGACATCGAAACGATGCCCGTTGAAAAAATAAAGGAATTACAATCAGCAAAATTAGTAAAGCAGGTAAAACACGTTTACGAAAACGTGCCCTATTACCGCGAGTTAATGGATAAAAAAGGCGTTCGCCCCGAAGATATTCACGGGATAGAAGACCTACATAAACTCCCCTTTATATCGAAAAGCGATTTGCGGGAAACCTACCCCTACGGTATGCTTGCCGTGCCGCTGTCTGACTGCGTGAGAATACACTCCACGTCCGGCACGACGGGAAAGCGGGTTATAGCCTACTACACCCAGCACGATATAGACCTTTGGGAAGACTGTTGCGCGCGCGCCATCGTTGCCGCGGGCGGCACGAAGGAAGACGTTTTGCAGGTGGCTTACGGCTACGGGCTGTTTACGGGCGGCGCGGGACTTCACGGCGGTTCGCATAAAGTGGGTTGTCTTACCCTGCCTATGTCCAGCGGGAACACCGAAAGGCAAATTCAGTTTATGATGGACTTAAAGTCCACTATTATCTGCTGTACGCCGTCTTACGCCGCGTACATAGGCGAAACTTTAAAAGAACAGGGATATAAGCCCGAAGACAATTCTTTAAAATCGGGCATTTTCGGCGCAGAACCGTGGACGGAAGAAATGCGCCGCGATATAGAAAAAGCTTTAGGCATTAAAGCGTACGATATTTACGGGCTTACCGAAACTTCGGGACCAGGGGTTGCGTTCGAGTGCAAAGAACAGAAGGGTATGCATATAAACGAAGACCATTTTATCGCGGAAATAATAGACCCCGAAACGGGCGAAGTTCTGCCAGAAGGCGAAAAGGGCGAACTTGTGTTTACTTCGCTCGATAAAGAAGCGTTTCCCCTTTTGCGCTACCGTACGCGGGATATCTGCGTATTATCGCGCGAAAAGTGTTCGTGCGGCAGAACCTTTATCCGTATGGCAAAGCCCATGGGCAGAAGCGACGATATGCTTATTATCCGCGGCGTAAACGTGTTCCCTTCGCAGATAGAAACGGTACTCTTAAACGAAGGATATGCGCCTAACTACCGCATAGAAGTAGACCGTGTGAACAACACCGATACTTTAGACGTTTACGTGGAACTTTTACCCGAACAACTCTCCGATACCACCGAAGGTATAGTTAAAATGGAAAAAGCGCTTTCCGCCGCCATTACTACGATGCTTGGTATTCGCCCCGCGGTGCATCTCGTACCGCCGAAGACCATAGTACGGAGCGAAGGCAAGGCGGTAAGGGTTGTAGATAAACGAAAATTGCACGATTAAGGGGGAATATTATGAAAATCAGGCAGTTGACCGTTTTTGTAGAAAACAAAGTAGGATACATTTCGGAGATAACCGAACTTTTTGCAAAAAACAATATCGATATGAAAGCGCTGTCCATTGCGGACACCAAAGACTTCGGTATTTTAAGGCTTATAGTAGACGACCCCGAAAAGGCGCTTAAAATTCTCAAAGACCACGGACTTTTAGGCACGATTACCGAAGTTATCGGCGTGGAAATTAAAAACAGCGCGGGCGAACTTTCAAAAGCGCTTGCGCTTCTTGCCGAAAAAGGCGTGAACGTAGAATATCTTTACGCGTTTTTATCGGGAACGAAAGAAAGCGCGTTCGTGGTTATTAAGGCGACGGACAATCTTAAGGCTGAAACCGTTTTAAAAGCCGCGGGATTTAAGGAAATAAACGGACTTTCGTAATAACGGCGAATATGATTATCGACTTTCATACGCACACTTTTCCCGACGCGATGGCGGTAAAAACCGTCGAGTTTTTAAAGAGTAAATCGGGTACAGTTCCCTTTTCGGACGGCACGGTTAAAGGGCTTTCCGAAAAAGCAAAAACCGCGGGGGTAGAACTTTCGATAGTTCTGCCCGTAATCACTAACCCCGCGTCCACGGCTAAAATAAACCGCTTTGCGGCGGCGCAGAACGAAAGCGCTAAAGAAACGGGCGTTTTTTCCTTCGGCGGTATGCACCCTGACGTTGCGGACATTAAAGGCGCGATAAAGGAAATCCGCGACTTGGGGCTTAAGGGGTTAAAAATTCACCCCGCGTACCAAAAAACGCCATTAAACGATATAAAATATAAACGCATTATCGGCTATGCGGAAGAAACGGGGCTTATTGTCGTTTCCCACGGCGGCTTGGATATAGGCGTTGACGGCAGTTGGAGTTCGCCCCAAATGGCGGCGGAACTAATCGACGACGTTAAACCCGAAAGGCTGGTTTTAGCGCATATGGGCGGCTGGGAACAATGGCAGGACGTTAAAAATTACCTTTGCGGCAAAAAGGTGTATTTCGATACGGCGTTCTGCGCGGTGGACTTTGCGTACCAAAGCGAGTTCCCCGCGGACAGGCAAAAACCCGTGCTTTCGGAAAGAGATTTTACCGAAATAGTAAAACTCCACGGTGCGGATAAAATTCTGTTCGGAACGGATAGCCCCTGGGGGGATGAAAAAACGCAGGTGGATTTTATAAACGGGCTAAACCTTTCGCCCGCGGAAAAGTCCGCGATATTCTTTGGCAACGCGCAAAAACTTTTGGGAAAAATTTAATACTTTTGAAAAAGACCTTCGGGCAATCGCCCGAAAACGGAGATAAAATGTTGCTTACACAGTTGTTGGAAAGAAACGCCGCGCAATATACCGCGGACGTTGCGCTCGTGGAACTTAACCCCGCGACGCAGGAGAGAAAAAGAAGCACGTGGAAAGAGTATTCTTTGGTAGAAGAAAGTTCCACCCGCCACTTCCGCAGGGAAATAACCTGGGGCGAATTTAACGAACAGGCAAACCGCGTCGCCGACTTCCTTATGAAAAAGGGGGTTAAAAAGGGCGACAAAGTCGGTATTCTTTTAATGAATTGTTTAGAGTGGTTGCCCCTGTATTTCGGGATTTTAAAAACGGGCGCGCTTGCCGTGCCTATGAACTTCCGCTACACCGCGGACGAGATACTGTACTGCGCCAACCTTTCGGAAATAAAAACTTTGTTTTTCGGTCCTGAATTTATCGGCAGGGTTGAAGAAATAGTGGATAGTTTAAGCGGCAAAGTAGCGCTGTATTTTACGGGCGGCGACTACTGCCCCACGTTTTCGGAAGACTTTGACGAAGAAGTAAAAGACTGCGCGACGGTAAACCCCGAAATTCCGTTGACCGCTTCTGACGACGCGGCAATCTATTTTTCAAGCGGTACGACGGGCTTTCCCAAAGCCATTTTGCACGCGCACAGGGCGTTAGAACATGCGGCAATCGTCGAACAAAAGCACCACGGGCAAACCCGCGACGACGTGTTTTTGTGTATTCCGCCGCTCTATCATACGGGCGCGAAAATGCACTGGTTCGGAAGTCTTATGTCGGCAAGTAAAGCGGTGCTACTCCGCGGCACAACGCCCGAAACCATTATGGAAGCCGTATCCAACGAACGTTGCACCATCGTGTGGCTGTTAGTGCCGTGGGCGCAGGATATTCTGGAAAAACTCGATAACGGAACGATTAAACTTTCTGATTATCACGTTAAGCAGTTCCGCTTAATGCATATCGGCGCGCAACCCGTGCCGCAAAGTTTAATAAAGCGCTGGCAGGAATATTTCCCGGGGCAGGCTTACGACACCAACTACGGCTTAAGCGAATCCATAGGTCCGGGGGCGGTGCATCTCGGCGTTGAAAACATAAGGAAAGTGGGCGCAATCGGCGTTGCGGGCTACGGCTGGCAGGTTAAAATCGTCAAAGAAGACGGCATAACCGAAGTAAAGCAAGGCGAAGTGGGCGAACTTGCCTTAAAAGGCGCGGGGGTTATGAAATGCTACTACCGCAACGAAAAGGCTACGGCGGACGTTATGCGCGGAGAGTGGCTTTTAACCGGCGATATGGCAAAGCAGGATGAAGAAGGGTTTATTTATCTCGTTGACAGAAAGAAAGACGTAATAGTCTGCGGGGGCGAAAACCTTTACCCCGTGGAGATAGAGAACTTTATGCGTAAGTTCGATAAAATAAAGGACGTGGCGGTTATAGGGCTACCTGATAAGCGGTTGGGCGAAATCCCCGCGGCGATAATAGAACTTGTTTCGGGCGCAACCTGTACGCAGGAAGAAATAGACGAATTCTGCCTTGCGCTTCCGCGGTATAAGCGCCCGAGAAAGGTTATATTTGCCAAAGTGCCGAGAAACGCCACGGGCAAAATAGAAAAACCCTTGCTCCGCAAGACGTATAACGCCGACAATATAGTCGACGAACAAAACCGTTCTTAATAAAGGAAAAAGTTTTATGAAAATAGCGCTTTACATTGTTTTACTTATAGTATTTTTCGGTTCTATGGTCGTAATCGGCTTTGTCTGCCGCAGAAAAGCCGCTTCTACCGACGGGTTTTTACTCGGCGGAAGAAACGTCGGCGCGTGGCTTACCGCGTTCGCGTACGGTACGTCCTATTTTTCCGCGGTCGTTTTCGTCGGCTACGCGGGGCAGTTCGGGCATAGGTTCGGTGTTGCCGCTACGTGGATAGGGCTTGGCAACGCGTTTATAGGTTCGCTACTCGCGTGGAAGATTTTAGGTCGCAGAACCCGTCTTATGACAAGGCACTTAAAATCCGCCACCATGAGCGACTTTTTCGGGAAACGCTACGACAGCAACGCGTTAAAAATCGCCGCGGCAATCATTATATTTATATTCCTTATCCCATACACCGCGTCTTTATACAACGGACTTTCAAGGCTGTTCGCTATGGCGTTCGATTTGCCGTTCTGGGTGTGTATAGTTATTATGTCCGTGCTTACCGCAATCTACGTTATTGCGGGCGGATATATGGCTACTGCGATTAACGACTTTATTCAGGGTATTATAATGGTAATAGGCATTGTCGCCGTTATCGTCGCCGTAATTTTAACTGAACCGCAAGGCGGTAGTTGGAATCAGATATTTATGAACTTATCGCAGGTAGAAGACCCAACGGTTTCTTCGCAAGCGGGCGTATTTACGTCCTTCTTCGGACCGGACGTCGTTTCCCTGTTCTTCGTCGTTATCTTAACGTCTTTGGGCACGTGGGGGCTTCCGCAAATGGTGCAGAAGTTCTACGCCATTAAAGACGAATCGGCAATCGTCAAAGGCACTATAATTTCAACCGTATTCGCGGTTTTGGTCGCGGGCGGCTGTTATTTCCTTGGCGGGTTTGCGAGAGTGTATTTTGCCGAAAAACCCGCGGACGGGTACGACGCGATAATTCCCGCAATGCTTTCGGAACTTTCGCCCGTACTTATAGGGCTGGTTATAATTTTAGTGTTGTCGGCGTCTATGTCCACTCTGTCTTCGCTCTCTATGACTTCGGCGTCTACTATGACGCTCGATTTAATAAAGCCGTACAGCAAAAAGAAAATGACCGACAAAGGACAAGTTTTGTGGATACGTTCCCTTATAGTCGTGTTTATCGTTATTTCGGCGGTCATTGCTATTTTACAGTACTATAAAAATTTCGGGTTTATCGCGCAGATGATGGCGGTTTCCTGGGGCGCGCTTGCGGGGGCGTTCCTTGCGCCGTTCCTTTACGGGCTGTATTCCAAAAAGACGACGAAGGCGGCGGTGTGGTTCAGTTATATCTACGGCGTGGGAATAATGGTGCTGTATCTTTTGTATACTTTCTGGCTTAAAGAGTACTTTACGTTGCCCGCGTTCTGGGCGTCGCCCTTAAATCTCGGCGCACTCGTTATGCTGACAGACCTTATATTCCTGCCGATAATAAGCCTTTTCACCAAAAAGCCCGATATGGAAAAAGTAGAAGAAATGTTTGCCTGCTATCATAAGACCATACTCGTACCTGCGGAAAAGGTGCTTATCGACGAAGACGAACAGAATTAAAAAAAGAAAAAAATACAAAATATATGGTAAGGAGATAAAAAATGGAAGTCATAGTAAACGTAAACAATTTTGAAAGCGAAGTGTTAAAAGCGGAAATGCCCGTTTTAGTGGATTTTTGGGCGACGTGGTGCGGTCCTTGCCGTATGCTTGCCCCAACCGTTAGCGCTATCGCGGAAAAATACGCGGGCAAAATTAAGGTTTGTAAAGTAGATATTGACGAGAATATTCCGCTTGCCGAAAAGTACGGGATAGAAGTTATACCCACTCTTATACTGTTTGAAAAAGGCGAGATAAAAGACCGTAAAATAGGGCTTATGACCGCAAACGAAATAGAAAGTATGCTATAAAAAAATGAAAGTTCTTTTGATAAACGGTAGTCCTAAAAGGGACGGAAACACGGCGATTGCTTTAAACGAAATTGAAAAAACTCTTAACGCGAACGGGATAGAAACGGAAACTGTTCAAGTCGGCGGTAAGGATATAAGGGGCTGCGTTGCCTGCGGGTTTTGTAATACCCACGCAAAGTGCGCTTTTTTAGACGTTGTGAACGAGACGGCGGAAAAGTTTGAAAAGGCGGACGGGCTTATTGTTGCAAGCCCCGTGTATTTCGCTTCGGCAAACGGCACGCTTATTTCCTTTTTAGACCGCTTATTTTACAGCACGCGCTTTGATAAGACGATGAAAGTGGGCGCGTCGGTAGCGGTATGCCGCAGGGGCGGCGCAAGCGCGACTTTCGACGGGCTTAATAAATATTTTACCATAAGCGGTATGCCCGTAGTTTCAAGTCAATACTGGAATATCGTTCACGGCAGAGACAAGGGCGAAGCGGAACAGGACGGCGAAGGCTTACAATGTATGCGAACGCTCGCCAAAAACGCCGCGTTTTTAATAAAGAGTATCGCGCTCGGCAAGGCGAAAATGGGACTTCCCGAAAAAGAACCGAGAATATCAACAAACTTTATCCGCTGATTGCAAGCGTTTAACATTTTTTAGAGATGATAAATTATAAACATAGCAATATTTCAGCGGGCAAAGCGTTAAGGGAAAATATGACGCCGTGGGAACGTAAATTATGGTTTACTTTTTTAAAAGATTTACCCGTAAAAATTTATAAACAAAAACTCATAGGCGATTATATAGTAGATTTTTATTGTGCGAGTAAAAAAACGGCGATTGAATTAGACGGTAGTCAACATTATATGGACGAAGCCGCAAAACACGACGGAAAACGGACGGCATATTTAAATTCTTTGGGGATTTCTGTTTTAAGATATTCAAATAAAGATATAGACAAAAACTTTAAATCCGTTTGTGAAGATATTTATAATCAATTATTTTTATAAACTAAACTAAAATTTAAAAACTTGTGTCCCCTTTTAGGGGATAGGCGGTAAAGGCTCGGAAAATTTCCGAGCCTTTACCAAAGGGTTTGATTTTATATTATTTAAACCTTTTGGTACTCGCTATTGCTCGTACCGCCTTTCCCTTTCAGGGAACACAAGAATAAGGATAGAATATTAAAAAGTTGCCGCGCCGAAAGGTTTTACCTTTCGGCGCGGATATTTTTTACTTTATAAGCGGACCTGTAAGCCGAGTTCTGTCGAGTGCGAACATTTATCTACGAATAACGTCTCCGTTATCCCCCAGCGATATTTTATTAAATTCTCTCGGCGGAACTCCCTAAGAGAGAATTTGTCAATCTTGCGTCGGGTGGGGTTTACATTGCCTTTCGCGTTGCCGTGAAAGCGGTGGGCTCTTACCCCGCCTTTTCAACCTTACCCCTTAAGATAAGGGGCGGTAATTTTCTGTTGCACTTTCCTTAAAGTCGCCTTCACCGGAATTTCTCCGGCACCCTGTTCCTGAAACGCTCGGACTTTCCTCATTGACGGTTTTTCTCCGTCCCCGCGTTCGCACAGTCCGCTTAAATAAAGCACATATATTATATTATGCTTTTTATATTTTGTCAACACGTAAAAAAGGCGGTAAATTTTACCGCCTTTTTTCGATTGAATTGTGAGTTTACAAGTCGTCCGCGTCTTGGTCGGGGTCATCGTACCTGTTTGAAAAGTCGACACCCGTATAAGACCCGTTATAATCGAACCTGCTTTTCATTTTGCGTGATTTTCGCATAATTATTTACTGTTCTTAGTAGATTTGGTGCCTTTTCCGCCGCAATCCTTGGTGGATTTACGCGTACCGCAGTCTTTTGCCGACTTGGTGTTTTTAACGTCTCTCATAATTTTCTCCTTTGTCGTTTGCCGACAAAGATATTATGAGTGAAATTTTGCGGTTTATTCTAAAAATCGACAAAAATTTTAATTATCTTACCCGAATTCTCGTCGCCTTTGCTTTGCCCGAAACAAGGTCGGCTATTGTATGCTTTGCTTGAGCGATAATAACTTCCGTACCGATTTTGACCGCTTCTTTAACGTATTCTAACTTGGCTTTAGCGCCGTTTGCCCCCGCGCGGGAAGCGCCGTTGCAATAATTTTCGCAAGCGGTAATGTTGTCTAACAGTTCGTAAACGTCCTTACCGTTTATCTCTTCTATTAACGTGTCGGGATTTTTACTGTCCTTATAAATACCGTCGGTACTCGTTAAAATAATCAGGTGTTTGGCGCGAACAAGGCACGCAATCTGCGCCGCCGTTTCGTCGTTATCCACGCACTCCACCGCTTTGACCTTTTTTGCCTTTAAAGACTGAATTTCAAACCTGCGGGATTCTTCGGTAGACACCGCGTCGTTATAATTTATTATCGGAATAGCGTTCTGCTCTTTACACCTTAAAAGCAAACTTTTTAAGTGTTCGCGTTTAGCGTCGTCGTTAAAATGCTGGTGTTCCACAAGCACCTGACGGAGCGAATAGCGGCTGTCTACAAACTGCCGATAGGTGGACATTAAAATAGCCTGACCTTGCGCGGCGTAGTCGGTTTTAGCGTCTTCCGTGCCGATATTAAGTTCCCTGCCGTTGCGCATTATATAATCGAGCCTGCCCGTTTCCGCCGCGCCGCTCGTTATCCAGATATATCCCGGTTTAAGTTCGCGCGAAATGCGTGCGAGAAGGGTATAGTCAAGCATATTGCTTGCCTTATCTATTAGCGCCATAGAACCTATTTTTCCGACGAGTTCCGTATCGAAAGTCATAATTCCACCTGAACTTTTTTATTATTTTAACACAACGCGTAAAATTTTACAACAAAAAAGGTATGCTTTCGGCGGATTTATACAAACTACGGGTAAAAGGGAAAAAGGAGAAAATTATGGATTTTAATGAAAGTCAGACTATAAAAAATTTACGGACGGCGTTTTTAGCCGAGAGCGGCGCAATGAACGAATACAATTTTTTTGCAACTCAAGCAAAAAACGACGGGTTCGAGTTCGTTGCCAAAACTCTAAACAAGTTTGCGCTTAACGAAAAGGCGCACGCGGAAATCTGGTTTAAGTTATACCACGGTATCGCGGGGACGAGCGATAATCTCGTTAGTTCTATGGACTTGGAAAATTACGAGCGTACGGTAATGTACGCGGATTTTGCCGAGACTGCGCGGCAGGAAGGGTTTTCGGATATAGCCGCGCTGTTTGACGGCGTTGCCGAGATAGAAGGCGCGCACGAAAAGACCTATAAAGAATTGCGCAAGCAGATATTAAGCGGCAAAATGTTTGAAGGCGAAAAAGACACGGTGTGGAAATGCGCTAACTGCGGGCATATCCACACGGGCAAAAACCCGCCAAAAAAATGCCCCGTCTGCTCTCACCCGCAAGCGTTTTTCTATAGAACGCAGGGGCAAAACTAAAATTTTAAGCGCCGCGACTTTCCGTCGCGGCGCTTAAAACGTTATATATCTTCCTTTACGGCTGCTAAATCGAAAATAGCCTTTTTGTAAATTTCGTACGAATTTATAAAAAGGTCTTTTTTAACCCGTTCGTCGGCTTCGTGCATATGGTAATTTTCGCCGTCGAATTCAGGACCGAAAGCGCAGCCTTTTTCAAATACCCGTGCAAAAGTGCTGCCGCCCATGCTCACGGGCTTTTGGTTTTCACCCGTGATAGCGTTGTACGCTTTAAGCAAGGTTTGCACGAACTTGCCGTCTTTATCTATCATAACGGGCGGGTGTTCGTGGTCTATAACCGTAATATCAAGCGGGGCTACGCTTAACTTTTCGTTTACCGTGCGTAGAGTGAACGGCGCGGGTATGCGGCAGTCGCATAAAATTTGCGTGCCGCCGTTAGATAAGGGCTTTGCAAGGTTTGGCGAAAAGGTTATATACCCCTGTTCGTTGTGCATTTTTGAAATGCCCCACTTGTCTTTAAATAGATAATCTATAGCGTTATCCACGTCTTCGCCGCTGTCTTTCAAGAATTCTAACAGCGATAAAAGCGCGTTTTTGCCGAGATGCGGTTTAGAACCGTGTGCTGAAACGCCCACGCTTATTATTTTACCGTTTTCAAAGGAAAGCCCGTGTTTTTCTAACAGCGATTTGTCGAAATCCCGTTTCGGCGTTATTTCCGCGTGCGCGCACACGGCGTTTATTACCGTTCCGCCCGTTATTGCCCCGAAATTTTTAAACGGCGGCAAATTTATGTTGACGTAGTAAAATCCTTTTTCCGCGTACGATACGGGAAAGTTTCCGTCGGGCGAAAACCCGTATTCGGGAAGAGGGGTTTTAGTCTTTAAATACGCTGCGTCCCGCCAGCGGCTTTCTTCATTACAGCCGATAAAGAAGCGGAATTTTTTATAACACGGCGCACCGCTGTCTTTAAGTTCTTTAAGCGCGTACAAGGTCATAAGCATAGCGCCCTTGTCGTCGCCTACGCCCCTGCCGATAAGGTAGCCGTCCTTTTCGGAAAGCGTAAACGGCGGGAAAGTCCAGCCCGTGCCCGCGGGTACGACGTCCAGATGCCCGATAATACCTATTTCCTGCCCGTCGCCGTATACTATTTCGCCCGCGTAATTGTCGTAGTTTACGGTTTTAAACCCGAAACTTTCGGCAAGACTTAAAAACCACGTAAGCGCGCGTTTTACGTTTTTGCCGAACGGCGCGCCCTGTTCCGCTTCTCCCTCAACGCTTTCGATTGCGATAAGTTCGCCTAAATTTTTAATGAACCCGTCTGAATTTTTCATAACTTACCTAAAAATAAATTTATTATCAGTATATACCTTTCGCGAAAATTTTGCAACTTGCGTAAACCAGAGATAAAAATTTTGCCGTAATGCGCTAAAACCCGTTTTTTTATTTACTTTTTGCGCAAATTTTGCTAAAATACTCTTATGCAAGAAGGTGTTCACAGCGGTCATCGCGAACGGCTCGTTAAAAAGTTTACGGAGTTTCCCGATTCCTTTTCCGACCACGAACTTTTAGAAATGTTTCTGTTCCCGCTGCTCCCGAGAAAGGACACGAACGAGATAGCGCATCGGCTTATCAAGTCGTTCGGCAGTATAAAAAACGTCTTTAACGCGACGGCGGAACAGTTAAAGACGGTAAACGGCGTGGGCGAAAAAACCGCCGCGTATATTGTCTTATACGGCAAAATGTTGAAAAAAACGGCGAACGTGCCGCAAAAACAGGTGTTAAACCCGTTCACTTCTTTTGAAAACACCAAGCGGGAAATGTTTGCATTATTTGACGGGCAGAAAACGGAAAAGTTTTATTTCTTTTTGCTTAACTATAATTACGAAGTGGTTTTTCAGGTGGAATATCAGGGCAACGACGACTATTCGGTATTTGCGGACACCGCGGAGATTTCGAAAGTCATAAGCGTGCATAAAGCGAAGTTTGCGATTATGGCGCACAATCATCCGAGCGGGTGCGTAAATCCGAGTGCGGCGGACGACGAAGCAACGAGAATGTTTTATATTATTTGTCGGTTGCACGGCATAAATCTCGTTGACCACATTATAGTGTCAAAAGACAACCTGTTCAGTTATTTTTCCGACGGACGGATAAACTATATTAAAGAAAATACAAAATTTTAGCCGCATACGTGTCTGAAAATGCGGGACGTTTAAGGAGAGAATTATGGAAAAAGTAAGAACGCGTTTTGCGCCAAGCCCTACGGGCTATCTTCATATCGGCGGTTTACGTACGGCGCTTTACGGATATCTTTTCGCTAAGCAACGCGGCGGGGATTTTATACTGCGTATAGAAGATACCGACACTACCCGCTACGTTGACGGTTCGGTTCAGATTATATACGACACTATGCGTGATTCCGGCATTATGTACGACGAAGGTCCGGATATCGGCGGCAATTACGGGCCGTATATTCAGAGCGAGAGAAAGGCGATTTATACCGAATACGCTAAACTTCTCGTGGAAAAGGGCGGCGCGTATTACTGTTTCTGTACGCCCGAAAGAATAGCGGGGTTAAAAGACAGCGAAGGCAACGTTCGCTACGATAAGCATTGTCTTAAACTTTCAAAAGCGGAGATAGAAGAAAAAATCGCGCGGGGCGAGCCATACGTTATCCGCCAGAACGTTCCGACGGAAGGCTCCGGCACGTATCACGATTTGGTGTACGGCGATATTTCCGTGGACTATAAGGACATAGAAGACGGTATTTTGATTAAAAGCGACGGTATGCCCACCTATAACTTCGCAAACGTTATAGACGACCATCTTATGGGTATAACCCACGTTATCCGCGGTACGGAATATCTTTCATCCACGCCCAAGTATAATTTAATGTACGACGCGTTCGGTTGGGAACGCCCCGTTTATATTCACCTGCCGCCCATAATGAAAGACGCGCAGCATAAACTGTCCAAGAGAAACGGCGACGCGGGGTACGAAGATTTTGTTAACAAAGGCTATATTAAGCAAGCGATTGTCAACTATATCGCGCTTTTGGGTTGGAATCCCAAGAGCAACGTTGAAAAAATGAGTTTAGCGGAACTTGTCGAACGTTTTTCTTTGGAAGGTATAAATAAATCGCCCGCGATTTTCGACGAAACCAAGATGAAATGGCTTTCTGGGGAATATATAAAGGAAATGACGATTGATGAGTTTAAAAAACTCGCCTTGCCTTTCTTAAAGAAAAGCGAAGCCTTCGGCAAGTTTAATGAAGATAAACTGCTTAATCTCGTTAAAACGCGCGTTCAGATATTAAGCGAAATCCCCGAAAAGTTGGACTTTTTAACCGACTTTAAAGAGTTTGATATTTCCCTTTTCGTAAACGAAAAACAAAAAGCAAGTGTGGAACTTGCAAAAGAAATTTTACCGAAAATAAAGGACAGATTATCGGCGCTTGCGGACTTTACAAACTCCGCGTTGTTTGAAACTTTGGTTGCACTCTCTAATGAACTTGGTATCAAAAAACAGGCGCTTTTATGGATTGCGCGGATTGCCATAACGGGCAAAGGCGCGACGGCTGGCGGCGCAACTGAAATAGCAGAACTTTTAGGCAAAGCCGAAACTCTCCGCCGAATAGACTTTTCGATAGAATTGTTGAATAAATAAAAAAATAATTTTTACCGCCGCCACTTAAAAAAAGTGGCGGCGGTAAGTTTTAAATATTTTTAATACCGTTTGGTATAATTAAAAGTTATTCAGTTTTTTTATAATATAATAATTTTGCAAACTCAAAACTTGTCAAACTTGAAATGCGGTCAAAACGCCCTAATCTAAGGAAACCCCCGCCTGCGTTTGTGCACAGGCGGGGTGTTTTATAAAGAATATTTAATTTTTAAGGTAAACCATTAAAACGGCAATATCTGCGGGCGAAACTCCCGAGATTCTACCCGCTTGCCCTAAATTTTTGGGGCGGATTTTATCGAGTTTCTGCCGCGCCTCTAAACGTAAGCCTTCCATTTTAAGATAGTCTATATTATCGGGTAAAAGTTTTTCTTCTAACTTTTTAGCCTTGTCTATCTGTTCCTGTTCCTTTATTATATAGCCCGCGTATTTTGCGTCGATTTCCACGGTTTCAACTATCTGCGGCGAAATGCCGTCTAAAATATTAAGTTCTTCCGCAATTTTTTTAAGCGGTATGCCGCGCCTTACTAAATCCCCTGCGGAAAGTGCCGCTTGTGCCGCTGGAAAACCGAATTCCCAAAGTAATTTTTCGCAAGCCTTGGGCTTAAACGGCTTATTTATTTCCGCCGTTGCCTTTTCGTATTCCGCTTTTCTCTTTTCAAACACCGCTTTCCGTTTTTCGCTTATAAGTCCCGTCCGCATAGCCTTTTCGGTAAGTCTTAAATCGGTGTTGTCCTGCCGCAGCACTATTCTGTACTCCGCGCGGGAAGTCATCATACGGTAGGGTTCGTTAGTGCCTTTTGTTGTTAAATCGTCGATTAAAACCCCAATATATCCGTCGTCCCGTGAAAGGGTAAACGGTTCTTCCCCGCGTAGCGCTAAAGAAGCGTTAAGCCCCGCGATAAGTCCTTGCGCGGCGGCTTCTTCGTACCCGCTTGTGCCGTTTATCTGCCCCGCGGAATATAGGCCTTTTATCCGCTTGTACTCTAACGTCGGGTACAAATCGAGTGAATCTATACAGTCGTATTCTATAGCGTAGGCGTAGCGCATTATTTCGCAACGTTCCAAGCCCTTTACCGTGCGGTACATAGCCTTTTGCACGTCGTGCGGGAGCGAAGTTGAAAGCCCCTGAACGTAAATTTCGTTAGTGTCCGCGCCTTCGGGTTCTAAAAAGAGTTGGTGGCGGTCTTTATCGGCAAATCTGACGACCTTGTCTTCTATCGACGGGCAGTACCGCGGCCCCGTGCCCTTTATCTGCCCCGAATAGAGAGGCGAACGGTGTAAATTCGCGCGGATTATTTCGTGCGTTTTTTCGGTAGTATAAGTAAGATAGCAAGGCGTTTGTTTTTCGGGCAGTCTGTCCGTAAGATAAGAAAAGGGGTAAACGTCCGTTTCGCCGTTCTGGATTTCAAGCCCCGAAAAATCTATAGTACGTTTATCCACTCTTGCGGGCGTGCCCGTCTTAAACCGCCTTACGTTAAAGCCCAAATCTATTAAATTCGCCGTCAAAAGGTTAGCGGGCGAAAAGCCGTTCGGACCTGAAGAGCGTTGCCACTCCCCCGCGATAACGCTGCCGTTTAAGTATACGCCCGTACAAAGCACGACGGCGCGGCACTTTATAACGCCGCCGAACGCCGTCTTAACACCGGCAACTTGTCCGTTTTCGGTTAAGATTTCCACCGCTTCGCCCTGTAAGATTTTAAGGTTAGGAGTTTCTTCAAGCGTTTTTTTCATAAGGCGGTGGTACAGGTTTTTATCCGCCTGCCCGCGAAGACTTTGCACCGCCGCGCCCTTGCCGCGGTTAAGCATACGGATTTGAAGCAGCGCTTTATCCGCGTTTACGCCCATTTCGCCGCCCAGAGCGTCGATTTCCCGTACTATCTGACCTTTTGCCGTGCCGCCTATGGACGGGTTGCACGCCATAAAGGCTATGCTGTCCAGATTTAAGGTCAGCATAACCGTCTTAAGTCCCGTTCGGGAAAGGGCAAGTGCGGCTTCTACCCCCGCGTGCCCCGCGCCGACGACTACGGCGTCGCAAGTTTCTTCAATAAATTCAGTCATAATTTTTTCGTTTGGTTTTCGCTTTTACGCGGGGCGAAAATTCGCCCCGCGTAAAAAAGTCGTTATTGTTTAAGAAGTTTTTTCTTTATATCGTTTATTTCGGTATAAAGTTTGGTGTCTAGTTTCATTTGTTCGGCAATCTTATCGCGCGAATAAACAACCGTGGAATGGTCTCTGCCGCCCAACAGTTGCCCTACCGTGATAAGCGGCAGGTTCATCATATCCGTTATAAGATACATACAAACTTGGCGGGGTTCGACGAATTCCTTGTTTTTCTTTTTGCTGACAACGTCCGCTTTTGCTACCTTATAGAAATCGCACACGCAGTTTATTATGTCTTCCGCCTGCAACTCTTCCTGCTTTTCACCGGCGGACTCTTTTAGCGCTTCGTTGACGAGTTCTATCGTGATGGGGCGTTCGTGGAGTTTGCTTGCAAACACGACTTTGGTCAGTTTGCCGATTAACGTCCTTACGTCTTCCCCTTCCATTTCCGCAATATAGGTCAAAACCTTTATATCGACAAGGCACTTTTGCTCTTCGCTCTTTTTGCGAAGGATTGCGATACGCGTTTCTAAATCCGGCGGCTGAACGTCGGCAAGCAGCCCACCTTCGAACCGCGTGCGCAAGCGTTCTTCTAAAACCTCTATTTCCTTGGGCGGGCGGTCGCAGGTTAAAACCACCTGCTTGTTCTGCATAACGAGTTCGTTGAACGTGTGGAAGAACTCCGTCTGTACGCCCTGTTTTCTGGCAAGGAACTGTACGTCGTCAATTAAAAGAACGTCTACGTTCCTGTACTTGTTCCTGAAATCCGCGGGCGAAGCCTTGCCTTTCCCAAGACTTTCAATCATCTGGTTGGTGAACTGTTCGCAAGTGGCGTAAAGTACGTTTAAGGACGGCTTTTTTAGTTTTATGTAGTTGGCAATCGCCATTAAAATGTGCGTTTTGCCAAGCCCCGTGCCGCCGTAAATAAAGAGCGGGTTGTATGCTTCCCCGGGGTTTTCCGCCACCGCTTTTGCCGCAGCGAAAATAAATTCGTTAGAAGGTCCTACCACGAAAGAATCAAAGGTCAGTTTGGGATTGACGGGCGCGCCGTGCGTTTCGGCGGCGATTGCCGCTTCTTCACCGAACTTGGACAAATAATCTTCTCTGCCGTTTGCGACGACGATAGAAAAATCTGAAATGTCCGCGTTGCTTTTTTTCAGGGCTTCGCAAATTTTTACGCGCATTTTAGCCGAAACGGTGTCGGCAAAAAGTTTGCTCGGCGTGCAAAGCACTATTTTATTTCCCACAACGTCTACGGGGGTCAGTTGCGATATATACGTGTCGTAAGAAATGGAACTTACCGTTTTTTCGAGTTCGGGCAGGGTGGTTTTCCACAAAATCTCATAACTTTCCATAAGGCGGTATCCTTTTAACGTATTTTTTCGTTTGCAATTAGGTAAATTTTATTATATAATAATTTTAAAATAAAATAAAGCAATTCGGGCAGTTTAACCGAAATTTTTTGTTTAACATGAAGATAAAGACTTTAACGCTTAAAAATTTCCGCAACTATTCGGACGAAAAAATCGAATTCGGCGGCGGCGTGAATATATTGACGGGCGAAAACGCACAGGGCAAAACCAACGCGGCGGAAGCGGTGTTTTTTCTCTGTACGGGCTATTCCCCGCGCGCGAACCGCGATAAACTCGTAGTAAAATTCGGCTCTAGCAGCGGCGAAATCGCGGGCGTTGCCGATTCTGCGTACGGCGAAGTGTCGACAAGGATTGTCTTTTCCACAAGCGATAATAAGCGAATGTTCGTAAACGGTATAGAAGTGTTAAGGATAAGCGAACTTTTAGGCAATATACACAGCGTGTTCTTTAATCCCGCCGAACTGAAATTAGTGCAGGAAAGCCCCGAAGACCGCCGCAGATTTATGAATATATCCCTGTCGCAGATGTCGAAAAGTTATTTCAGAGCGCTACAAAATTACAACAAAATTCTGGCGCAGAGAAACAACCTGTTAAAGGATAGGGACGTAAGTTTAATACGCGAAACTTTGCCTGTGTGGGACGCGGGATTAACTAAACACGCGGCGACGATAATTAAGGCACGGAACGCCTTTTTAGCGGAACTTGCCCCGATAGCGGAAGAAAAACACGCGCTTTTATCGGGCGGCAGAGAAAGGCTTACAATGAAAACCGAGAGCGGCTATTACGGCACGGAAGAAGAAATCGCCTACGCCCTATCGGAAGATTTAAAAACGGGTTTCGAACGGGATTTGCGGCTGGGGTTTACGGGCATAGGTCCGCACCGCGACGATATAAAGTTTATGCTAAACGGCGAAGATGCGCGGGTGTTCGGTTCGCAAGGTCAGCAAAGAACGATTGCGCTATCGCTTAAACTTGCGGAAGCGGAAACGTTTAAAACAAGGTTCGGCGAGTATCCCGTACTTATATTAGACGACGTGCTATCCGAACTCGATAAATCCCGTCAGCAGAAGTTAGTTGCGGCGGTAAAAGACATACAGACGATATTTACGGCGACCGCCGTTCCCCGTGCGATATTTAAGGGCGTACCCTACCGCCATATAACGATAAAAAGCGGCGCTATAAAGTCGGTTAAAGATTATTAAATATAATGTCGCGAAAAATGTCGCGGGCGCGCCTATTAATAGGCGCGCCCGCAAGATTTTAAAAGTTTTTAACTTTCGATATACGCTTTAATTACCGTACTGTCCATCATTTGTTTGTTGTTTATAAATTCGTCTATTAACAAATCGTAATCTTCCATAATTTTATTCAGAACGTTCGCGTCGATAATTACCGTTGACGTTATACCGTTATCGGCAAGAATGTCTGCACTATAAGTGCTGTAATTATTATCTTTATCGTTATCTTCCTGAATAAACATCATCGGCACAATTACTTCATATTCTTTCAAGTTTCCGTTATCATCTAATCCGTAAAAATATTGAGTTCGGAATTCGATGTCGTATTTTCTGCTTGTTTTTACGCCGTATTTTTTGTTGTGTGTCGGGCTGAAAGCGGTAGAATTGTCGTTTACATAAACGGCTTCAAGTTCGCCTTTATCGTTAAAGTCTGCTTTTATGGTATTTATTCCGCTTATGTCGCTTAAGTTAAACCATAATGTGTTGTAATCTGAACTGTAATCTATACCTAATACTCGGAAAGATAAAGTTTCTCTTACTTCGTAGCCCAAAAGTTTGCCTTCGTTGGCTTTATACAGTTCATTTATATAGCCCTTTGCTAACATCATAGCGTCCGCCTTGTTTCCTACGACTGAAACGTATTCATTATCAATATAGAAATCCGCACAAGAAGGAACGGTGTCATGTCCTACAAGAGTTATATATTCGTAAATGTGCCCTTCAACCGTATCGTCGGACTTTCTTTCAATAGAAAGATACGACGTACGAGAGCCGGCTGAAATTCCATATTCTATTCCGAATTCATATTTGTTCTCGGAAACCGTATAACGCAAACGGTTTGTGTCGGTAAGTTTTACCGTATACGTTTTTTCGCCCGATATAGTGTTGTAAATTATTGAAATGGTCGGAGAAACATTTCCGAATAGCGGCACGTTTACACCTGTGTTGTAATTTAAGGTATAAGAGAACGAGTTGCCGTCATAAGCGATAGAAGCGTAAAAATATTCGGTCTCAAAACTCTTGTCTATCGAATCCGCGTATTCCGATTCAAGATAACTTGTTATAGTTGTTATTGCTGACGATAAAACCGTGTTGCCGACATTAAGATATTTATAGAAATATTCACTTTGGTTGATATTGTCTATAACCATATTCCACTGTTTGCCGAATCCGCCGTATTTTATTGCGCTGACGTTGACAAAATTTGAAAAATCGTATGAAACATCACTTTCTGCGACAAAATTAGCGGCATATCTCGGTGTCATAGCGGCGGGAATAAAGTCATACGGCGACGCATTAAAAGATTGGACGACCGTATTCAAATATCCCTTTACGGTTGCGCGTAGTTCCGCAATTTCACTTGCAACGAGTTTAGTTGCAAAATCTTTGATATCTTCTGAAACTTCCGCCACTGCGGCAGGTATGTTGTCGATATCGTCCACGGCGGTTATTTTTGATTTTTCGGCAGTGTAAAACTCATTTAACTGCGTTTTTAACTGTTCGTCTTTAAGTTTGCTTAATCCTGCCGTAACGATTTTATCAAGTTCTGAAAAAGCGGCAACTTTAAGTTTTTCGAGTTGGGACTTAATTGTATTATTAACGAAAGTTGATGTATCCGCTAATATTTCATCAAACGCAGTTTTTGCGGAATCAATCGAATTTACAGCAACGATATTATTTCTTGTCTGTTGATAAAAAGAGTTAATTTCGGCACGTAAATCTTCGTCGGAAATTTTTGCAAGTAAGGCGTTAACGGAGTTATCTAAATTTGCAACCGCCGCTTCTTTTAACGCGGTGAGTTGTTGCGTTATAATTTCTTTTATGAAATTTTCCACGTCTACTTTAATTTCAGTTAAAGCAGAAGGTAGTCCGTCTAATGTTTCAAGAGCGGTTATAGTTGTTTTTTCGGTGTTATAAAAATTATTCAACTGTTGTTTAAGGCTGTCGTTGGATAATTTATTTAACCCTGCCGCAACGATTTCGTCAAGTTCCGCAATTATGTTAGACTTGAGTTTAGAAATTTGCGCTGAAATCGTATTTTCTACGAAAGTAGCAATATCTGCTTTTATTTGATTAAGCAAGGCTTTGGCATTGTCAATGGAGTTAACAGAAGAAATGTCGTTCTTCGTTTTTTGATAAAAGGCAGAGATTGCGTTTTTTAGGTCGTCGTCGGTTATTTCAGAACGCAGAGAGTTTACGGAACTATCTAAATTAGCCGTAGTTTCGGCTTTCATCGTTTCGAGTTGTTGTTCGTCCGTTTCACCGTCAGTGATTTCGCCTGTTTGTGCTGGGGCGGTGTTTGCGTTCGGGCTGTCGCCGCCGCAACCTGTGCCTAATGCGCAAAAGCACATTATGCATAAAAGCATAATTAAAAACAGTGTTAGCGATTTCCTCATTTTTACTCCTTTTAATCTGTTAAATTTTATCTATGTATTATAAATCATTGCTTAATTCTGGGTTTTTGAAGTTTTTAACGATAGCGAACGGATAAGCAAATATGCTTAATACCAGACATACCGCTACGGCAAGCAAGAAACACGCAATCGAGATTAAACCGCCTAATATCCATAAACCTAATTTTACGGTTAAGAGCCAAACGATGCCGTCCAAATCTAAACTAAAAATAACGCCTGGCATCCTTATACTCCAGGAAGATATGGTTTCAAACAAATCCCCTATAAAATTGTTTTGTAAAAACAAACAGGAAAGGAACGGGAAGAATAAAGCGGCCCACACAGTTGCGGCGATTACTATACCCGTGTCAAGATTTGCCGAAAGCGTAGCAATCAAAGCGATTGC
>CAMORY010000043.1 GCA_946624395.1 uncultured Clostridia bacterium
CGAAGCGACTGCCGTGCGCGACGCGGACGGCGTTATCCGTATAGAAACGGCGCGACGCAAAAAGGCGGGTCGCAACGCGTTTTTAAAATTGCCGATAATACGCGGTATAGTCGCTTTTATAGATTCGCTTTTCGGCGGCACGAAAACGCTTATGCGTTCCGCGGAAGTCTATGGTGAAGGAGAACCGTCTAAATTTGAAAAATGGCTTGCCGAAAAACTTAAAATAAACGTTATGACGGTAGTCAGCGTTATATCGGTTATTTTGGGGGTTGCGCTTGCCGTAGTTCTGTTTATGTTTTTACCGCAACTTGTCCGCGGCGGGCTGGAAAAACTTTTTGGCATACAGTTCGGCATATGGGCTAAAAACTTTATAGAAGGCGGGGTAAAACTGCTTATTTTCGTGCTGTATATACTTTCGGTATCGCTGCTTAAAGATATAAGGCGAACCTTTATGTATCACGGCGCGGAACATAAAACCATAACTTGTTTCGAGCGCGGGCTTGATTTAACGGTTGAAAACGCGGCGAAATGTCCGCGCGTGCACGACAGATGCGGTACGACGTTTATAGTTTTCGTGCTGTTTATAAGTATAATCGTTATGGCGTGCGTAGAAGCGCTTTTAGGGCAAAGCGTGCAGGGCGCGTTAAGGGTGCTTTTAAAAATCGCTCTTTTGCCCGTGGTTGCGGGGCTGTCGTACGAACTTTTAAAACTGCTTGCAAAAACCAAAAGCCCCTTGGTGCTGCCGCTTAAAGCCCCCGGGTTTTTACTCCAACTTTTGACCACGCGTGAGCCGGATAAGGATATGCTTGAAGTTGCCATAACTTCTTTTAAAGCAGTCTACGAAATGGATAACGACGAAAGCGTGGCGGAGCAAAAATTCGCATTTCCCGAAAAGCGCGTGGACGTGCTTAATAAGGTAAAGGCAAAACTTAAAGAAAACGGTGTAGAAGAAGACGCCGAAGCGGAGTGGATAGTTTCTTTAACGCTTGGTATAAAGCGCGACGAAGTTAATAGCGACAATCTGGTATCGGTAAAGAACGCGGAAAAAATTTACGCGCTGGCAGGCGAAAGAATAACGGGCAGACCGCTTTGGTACTGCGTAGGCGATACGGATTTTTACGGATACAGAATAAAAACCGACGAAAGGGCGCTTATTCCGCGCCCCGAAACGGAACTTTTAGTAGAAAACGCGTTAAAGTATATAGACGAAACCAAAACCGTGCTGGATTTATGCACGGGCAGCGGCGCGATAGCGGTTGCGGTAAGCAAGGAAACGGGCGCAACCGTTTACGCTTCGGATATAAGTATCGACGCGCTGAAACTTGCCGAAGAAAACGAGAAACTGAACAATGCGAAAATAAAATTCGTGTTAAGCGATATGTTCGATACGTTTGACAGCGAAAAGTTTGACGTTATAATATCCAACCCGCCGTATATAAAAAGCGAAGATATAAAAGGATTACAGCGAGAAATACGGGATTTCGAGCCGATAGCAGCGCTTGACGGCGGCACGGACGGATTGCATTTTTATCGTATCATTTCAGAACGAGCGCCGAAATTCTTAAATAAAGGCGGAATACTGTTTTTGGAGTGCGGCATAGGTCAAGCGGAAGAAATAAAGAATATGCTAACTTTAAGCGGGTTTTCGCAAGTTGAAATAATAAAAGATTACGAAAATATCGACAGAATCATAAAGGCGGTACTTTAATGTTTAAAAAACTCGACAAGATGTTAGAACGCTACGATAAATTAAACGAACTGGTCGGGAGCGCGGAAGTTATAGCGCGTATGGACGAGTGGAAAGCGTATACCAAAGAACTTGCCGATATGTCCGAAACGGCAGAGAAATATTTAGAATATAAAAAGGTAAACAAAGAACTGGCCGATTTGGAGCGGGATATTACGTCTGAAACGGACAAGGAAATGAAAGACCTTATGGAAGAAGAAATTTTGTCCTGCAAAGATAAAATTTCGCAAATTTCTTCCGAACTGCGCGTTTTGTTGTTGCCTAAAAACCCTGATGACGATAAAAACGTTATTATGGAAATCCGCGCGGGCGCGGGCGGCGAAGAAGCCAGCCTTTTCGCCTACGAATTATATCGTATGTACGTAAAGTACGCCGAAAAGAACCGCTGGAAAACTGAAGAGATAGACAACAATTCCACCGAACTCGGCGGCGTTAAAGAAGTAGTGTTTTCAATATCGGGCAAGTCCGCGTTCGGTAAACTGAAATTTGAAAGCGGCGTGCACCGCGTACAGCGCGTTCCCGAAACGGAATCGCAGGGCAGGGTACACACTTCCACCGCTACGGTGGCGGTGCTTCCCGAAGCAACGGACGTGGAAATAAATATCGACGAAAAGGACTTGCGCGTAGACACTTTAAGGTCAAGCGGTGCGGGCGGTCAGCACATAAACAAGACGGAATCCTGCATACGTCTTACGCATATTCCTACGGGGATAGTCGTTTTATGTCAGGACGAGCGTTCGCAGACCAAAAACCGTGAAAAGGCGATGAAGGTCTTAAAAAGCCGTCTTTACGACTACTATCAGTCGCAGGCAGATAAAGAGTATTCGGAAAACAGGCGCAGTCAGGTGGGAACGGGCGACCGTTCGGAGCGGATACGGACGTATAATTTCCCGCAAGGACGGATTACCGACCACAGAATAGGGCTTACGCTGTATTCTATCGACAGTTTTATGATGGGGGATTTAGATGAGATGATAGAAGCGCTTACCATTGCCGACAGGGAAAGCAGACTTGCGGCGGGTTTTGACGAAGATTAAAGGAGAAAAGTATGGGTTCCAAGAAAGGCAGCAACATTAAACCGTCTTTGACGCTGGAGATAACGGCAAAGGCAAAGAAAATGAAAGCGTCGGGTATTTCCGTTATAGGTTTCGGCGCGGGTGAACCGGATTTCAACACGCCCGAATACATAATAAACGCGGCAAAGCACGCGCTTGATATAGGGTTTACCAAGTACACTCCTGCGTCCGGTATGCAGGAACTTAAAGTCGCTATCTGCGAAAAATTCTTAAAAGATAACGGATTGAAATACGAACCTGCCCAGATAGTCGTGTCATCCGGCGCAAAGAGTTCTTTATATCACGCTATCTGTGCGATAGTCGACGATGGGGACGAAGTGATTTTGCCTTCTCCGTACTGGCTTACTTATCCCGAACTTGTGGGGCTTGCGGGCGGTAAAACGGTTTTCGTAAACACCAAGGCGGAAAACGGCTACAAAATCACAGCAGAAGAACTTGAAAACGCGATAACCGCTAAAACCAAATGTTTTATCCTTAATTCGCCCAACAATCCGACGGGTGCGGTGTATTCGGAAGAAGAGATAAAAGCGCTTGCAAAAGTCGTAGAAAAGCACGGCTTGTACGTGATTTCAG
>CAMORY010000044.1 GCA_946624395.1 uncultured Clostridia bacterium
TATTGTTGGAATTTGCGGGGGTATAGGAATGAACGAGAGTTGAAACGTCGTTCTTGGCTATTCCCGTATAAACGTTGACCGCGTTTTCGGCGTGCGCCGTGCCGTCGTTCTGGTTCCACACTCTGCCGTCTATACTTATGCTAATAGTATCGAATATTTGGTCTTCACCGTTCGCTTTTGCGTCAATTTCATAAATAATATACGATTTGTCCGCGATAAGGAAGGGCGAAGCCCACTCTCCCGACGGGATTGCGCCGTGCGACGCGTCCGCATTGACCGAAACGCCCGTACTTTCAACTACACCGTCAACGTTTTCCAAAGAAGTAAGAGTAGTAAAATCCGTTTTTACGGTTATCGTTTCGCCTTCTGCCTTTGCGTTCATAACGTAAATCCCGCAAAAACAACTCAACAAGAACGCTATGCCTAAAACAAGTCCGTATTTTCTTAATGTTTTCATAGAATTTTTCCTCCTTATTAACCCTTTTTTGTTTAAATATAACACGGTAAATAACTTTTTGGAATATAATAAATTTTACAAAACATGTATTATTTTTACCGATTTGTCGCTTTTTTTAGTGAATAAATGGCAATTTTTAAAAAACACTTGTAATAATTTTACTACCGTTATACAATAAAATTATGAACGGTAATCAGTTGAACGATATTCTAAAAAACCATTTTTCAAAATATTTGGAAGACGATTTAAATCTCGGGTTTGCGCCGTGCTTTATAGGGCACGAAAAATGCAGTCCTAAAAAACCCGCCACGTTTAATTTAAGTGAAAAGGAACACTCTTTTCATTTAATCCTTTCCGGCACGGGTTATGTTGTAAACGGCAATAAAACCCGTCGTTTAGGTGCGGACGACGTGTTTTATATCCCGCCTAAAAACGCTGGCAGCCCTAAAAAAATTTATTATTATCCCGATAAAAAAGACCCTTGGGAATATATTTGGGTAAATTTCGTAGGAAAAGACGTGCCTAAACTTTTAAAATGTGCTAATCTGACCGAAGAAAATAACTATTATTCCATGCAAACGCCCATATTTTTGCGGCAACAATGGACGGAAATGATAAATATCGCGCGCACTTCCACAAAAAGAAACGTGTCCTTTTTTCTGCCGTTCGTTATCAAGTTTTTTGCCGAAATCGCAGAAGAAAGAAAACTCATCAATCGCACGTTGACTAATAAAGAAAAAACCGTCAAACAAATAATATCTTTTATTGAAAAATCGTATTTAAAACAAGATTTTTCAATAAGCAAAATCGCGGAAAATTTTTTCTATTCCATATCTTACATTTCTCGCATATTCAAAGAAATAACGCATATGTCGCCCACGGAATACGTATTAAAATTACGTATGTTGCACGCAAAAGACCTTCTGCGTGTAGGAGAATACAGCGTAAGCGAAATAGCCTACGTCGTAGGATACAGTTCCCCGTTTTATTTTTCAAAGGAATTTAAAAAATATTACGGCGTTTCACCGTCTAAATTCGTCTGATAACGTTTATACGTTTAAAAAAATGTTCCGCCCCCGATTATAAAAATCGGGGGCGGAACGCTATTATACAGTTTTATATGTTTTGGCTTTATTTTCTAATACACGCTGACTGCGGATTGATACATAGGTACAAAACTACCGGAACTATGGAAGTAGGTGCCGTTCTTTTGTATAGGCACGCCGTTCCGCTTACAATTAGTGAAAACGACGTTTGTTATATTCCCGCCCACGTAAGAATTACGTTTTCCGACGAGAATTTTCTTATTGCTCGGCATATTGACGTTATTGAAATATACTCCCGAAATATATGATGACGAACCTGCTTCAAGAGATATATTGACGGGATTTGCCGCGCTGTAATGAATTTCTATATTTTCAAAATATATATTGCTTACCGAAGAAGAGTTTACAAGGTGCACGGCAAGGCTACCCAAAATAAAGGTATCCCAAGAAGCGCTGTCAAAACCTACCGAACAGTTGACGAAATGCACGTCGTTTATATTTCTGACGTTTTCGGCAATCACCCCGAACCCACGCGCTTTATCGGGCCATGCGGCGCAATTACGGAAATAAATGTTCCCGATGGTTATCTGACAACTACCGACCATCGATTTCACTTCGAACAAATCGTCGCCTGACCGAGCAAAACAATTTCTTATCTCCGCATTGCGGCTGTCCATCACACAAATGCCGTCGCTGTTGGCACGATACCCGAAAATCGCTACGTCGTCCGTTTCTATCCCTACGCATTGCGAAAACAATATCGTCCACAACGGACTGTTATTCACGGTTATTCCCGATACTTTTACGTTGGTACAGGAATCAAAATGAATTGCCTGGCGCGCATGCCATTGTAAATTACTCATTTCTATTACTCCCCTGCCGCTTATCCTGACGTTCGATTTGCCGTCCGCCTGAAAAAGCGCCGCCCAACGGGTGTACCCGTCCGCGTCGGACATTACCGTCGGCGCTTCTACAGAAGTATCGTAGGGGTTCGGCATAGACGCGAATATATACGCTCCCCTTTCAAGATAAACCATCGTGTCGTTAAGGAAGTTCACGTTATATTTTAAACGGTGAATACCCGCTTTAAACACCATTACTTGTTTGGTCTGCGTAAACGATAACCTATTTAAGTGCGTCCCCGGAAAAACGTTCATAACCGAATACCCGTAAGGCACTTGAAACCCGTACCCTTCGTTCCCGAAACTCTCGTTATTTCGGAAAATCAAGGTTATCGAATGTTCTTTATCTTCGTTGGGAACAAACGTATAATTGCCGTAATTGTTTATAGTCGCATAAAAAGTATTCCCGTTCCGAGTAGTTGAAACTCCGCTACTTTCGGGCAAAACGACCACTCCCCCAACGTACGCAAAGTTCATATATACCGAAACGTTTAGAGGAAAAGCCCCCGCCCCGACGTCTGCCATAGCAAAAGAGTGCAAACCGTCGTTAATGCTCGTTCTTACAGAATAAGAAGAAAGCGCCACACCGTTTACGCTGACCACAAACCATGGCGCAACCACCATACCGTCGTCTTTCGGTCCGTTGTCAACACAACCTGAAATAAAACCCGAAACCCCGCCGGGCACGTCTGGCGCATTTCTTATGCCCGAAAAACTAATCGGCGTTATAGAAGTATCCATCTGATACCTTGTGTTAATTATATCTTCTGACGCGTATAAACTATCGGCTTTTTGGGTGCTAACGGCGGCGGGGTTTTCAGGTTCTGCGCCTTGCGTGTTTTTAGCTCCGCAACCTGTAAAGGCAAGCAGCACTCCCATTAAAAAGACTGCTATAACATTAAACTTTTTCATACTATCCACCCCCTTTTTTCAAAGTATAGCACGAGCAACAATTTTATGTAAATGCAGTTTTTTTACAAAACAATATATAATTTTTACATAACAAAAATTTTTACATACCCACCCCCCCACTCCGCACCGCAACAATGTATAAAAAACCGATAGGGTTTTCCTATCGGTTTTTTACGTTTTTATGGATGTTATTCGTTTTTTATTTAGCCTGTTTTTCCAAAAGCGCTTTTATATCTTTAAGCAAGTCTTCAGTAGTGGGGTTAGCAAGCCGCTCCGCCTTGGCTTTTTCTTCGGCTTCTTTTGCTTTATTTGCCGCCGCCTCTTCTTCTTTTACTTTTTTAGCCGCAAAGTACGCGCTTACCGCCGCTTTGTCTTTATAGTTCACGCCGTTTTCGTTAAGTTCTTTTTTATCGGCTTTTGAAAGTTTGCGTTTTACTACGTCGGTCTTTATCTTTTTATTCGCTTCCGCTATGCGGTTTATGGTTCTTATTATCATAAACAGCACGAGCGCTATAAGAATAAAGTTTATTATAGCCGTTATAAACGCGCCCCAATCGATATAAATAGAATTTTTAAGGTCAATTACCGTTTCGCCGCTAACCGCGTCCACAGTCATTGTCTTTTTTAGATACGTATAAATACTTTCAAGCCCGCTGCCGCCCGTGATGATAAGCAAAAACCAGTTGATTATCGGCATTAAAATATGGTTTGTAAGCGCGGAAACTATTGCCGAAAACGCGCCGCCGATAATTACGCCGACAGCCATATCCATCACGTTGCCGCGGGATATAAACGCCTTAAATTCACCGAAAAACTTTTTCATACAACTCTCCTTCAGTTTATTTTACGGCTAAACGCCGAATACGACTTTAGTTAATACCGACATAAAAGCAAGCAGTATAAGATAAACGGAAAACCACCCGTACTTTGCTTTTTTAATCGCTTTAAGCATAACGTCTATCGCGATATAACCCGAAACCGCCGCGGTCATCACCCCGAACAGCACAGGCAGAAGTTCTACGTCCACGCCCTGCCGTGCGACTTTTACGCCGGACACCAAAGCCGCACCGAGAATAATGGGAATACTCATTAAAAACGCGAATTCCGCGTTTTTACACTTTTCAAGCCCGCTGACCGCGCCGCCCGTGATAACCGTGCCGCTGCGGGAAAGCCCGGGGACTATCGCAAAGCCTTGGAATACACCCATTATTATAGACGATTTTACCAACAAAGGCAAGGCGTTTTTATTTTTTTGGGAGATTTTGCCCGCAAAAAAGAGTTCCGTAGCCGTAAGCAGAAAGGACACGGACAGTAAAACCGCGGATAACAGCGTTCCGCCCGTATATAAACTCTCTATTTTATCCTGAAGCAAAAACCCAGCCGCCACGGCGGGCAAAGTTGCTATAACAAGGTATAAAAGCGTTTTATAAGGCTTAACGAAAAGCCCTTTTATACTCTTAAAAAACACTATGCACACGGGAATAAGCGTTCCCAAATGAAGCATTATATCGAAAAACAGCCCGCCGCCCGTGTCGATTTTAAGCCACCGTTCGATAAGTAAAAGATGCCCGCTTGAGGACACGGGCAGAAATTCGGTAAGCCCTTGCACCGCACCCAAAATAATCGCCTGCCAAATCCGCATATAAAAAACCCCGCAAAATATAATCGGTTATATTTTACGGGGCAAAAAGTCAAAATATTATCGCTTATCCGTTATCCGCGACTATCATATTAAGAAATTCTTTAACGGCGAAAGTCATATTTTCGTTTTTCGGGAGCGCAAGCCCGATAGCGCGAGTCGGCAGGGCGGGATTTGTCTTTATTTCTTTAAGCGCGCCGCTTTCTAACTCGTGGCGCACGAACTCTCTCGGGATACACGCAATCCCTATACCCGTTTTGGCGAGTTCGGTCATAAGTTCCAAACTTGCGAGTTCTATTTCGGGGTGCAAGTGTATGCCCTGCGAGTGCGCGAACGAAACTATCGCCTGTCTTGTGGCGGTTGAAAGTTCAAGCATAAGTAGCGGATAGTCCTGCAATTTTCTTAAATCCACCCTTTCGCACATAAGTTCAGAAAACCTGTCGCTTGCGACGAAAGTATCGTGCAAACGCATAACGGTATTCATTAAACTTATATCGCTGTCGTCTATCGGCAGATTAACGAACCCTATGTCGCCCTTTTTGTTTTTCAAAAGTTCTATCGTTTCGCTCGAAGTGCCGTTCTGCAATATAAGATTTACGTCAGGATATTTTTCGTGATACTTCTTTATGTACGGCAATAAAAAATGCGTGGCAACCGTGTCGGAAGCGCATATTCTTACCACCCCCGTAGCGGTGTCTTTAAGTTCGGCGTACTTGGATTCCGCATTGTCCAGAAGTTTAAGCGCCTGTTCCACAAGCGGGAATATCTGCTTGCCGCCCGTTTCCGAAAGTTCCATACCCTTATGCGTACGGTTAAACAGATTGCCGCCCAGACTTCTTTCAAGTTGCTTAATCGCCTGCGAAACGGCGGGCTGCGAAATATACAGTTCTTCCGCCGCTTTAGTTAAACTGCCGCATTTTGCGACGGTGTAAAACACTCTGTAAAGTTCAAGATTGACCATAGTCCGCTCCCCTTATCCTTATGCGCACCCTTTTTATTTGCCCACGCAAAACCGCGAAAAAATATCGTCTATTATATCTTCGGAAGCCGTCTTGCCAGAAATTTCACCCAAATACTGCCAGCCCGCAAGCACGTCGACGGAAAGTATATCGAGCGGCGTATTAAACACCGCGTCAAGCGCTGCCGAAAGTTTATCCGCGGCGTTTTTAAGCGCGGCATAATGCCGTTCTTCACACAAAAAATCGCCGTTTAAATCCACTTTGCCGATTGTTCTGTCGTAAATTTCCTTACGCAAGGCGTCAAGATTCCGCCCCGTTTTGGCGGAAATATATAAATCCGCGCGGTCGTCCTTATAATCGCCGCAATCGGTTTTATTTATTACGGTAATATGCGGCAAGTCCTTTATAAGCGCGTAAACCTTTTCGTCCGTCTCGTCCGCGCCCAAAGCCGACAGCACGAAAACGACTAAATCGCTCGCTTTAACCGTCTTTTCGGAAAGGCGAACGCCCATATTCTCTATATCGCTTTCAGCGTCGCGTATGCCCGCCGTGTCAAAAAGGTTAAACCTTACGCCGTCTACGTCGATACTGCCTTCTACCACGTCCCGCGTTGTGCCAGCGGTTTCGGAAACTATAGCCTTATCGTAAGATAAAAGCGCGTTAAGCAGCGAACTTTTGCCGACGTTGGGCTTTCCGCAGATTGCAACTTTAACCCCGCTCATAACCCGCGCACCCGACTTAAACGACGAAAGTAGCGCCTGTATTTCCGAAATAACTTCTTTTAAAGTTTCCGCCGTCTGCTCTCTCGAAGTTTCTTCTAAACCTTCTTCGGGAAAGTCCATATCCGCGTCAATCTGCGAAAGTGCGGCTGTCAACTTTTCCTGCATAGCGCATACCTTTGCGGTAAGCCGCTCTCTGTAAAGCGAATACCCCGCTTTAACGCCGCCGATAGAACTACTGTTTATCATATCGATAAGCCCTTCGGCGGACGCAAGGGATAACTTTCCGTTTAGAAAGGCACGCTTTGTAAATTCACCGTTTTGGGCAAGGCGCACGCCGAGCGACAGGATTTTACGCAAAATACCCTGCGCAATCGCTACCCCGCCGTGCGAGTGGAACTCCACCGTATCTTCGCCCGTAAAACTTTTAGGCGCTTTAAAATACACGCACATACCGAAATCGGAAAAACCGTCGGCAACTATTTCACCCGCGTACATTTTGTTAGGCTCGAAAGCGCGAGCGGGCGTTTTAGAGACCGGCTTAAACATCTTTTCGGCAATTTTAAGCGGGTCATCTCCGCTTATTCTTATTACCGCGACGCCCGCGGCGGAAAGCGCCGTAGATATCGCCGCTATATTATCGTTTTTCATTGAAAGAAGTCGTCGCTTTTACCGTCTTTATCCTTTTTGTCGTCCGAAAATTCGCCGAACGGCTCTTCGGGATTATCGGAAAACTCCCCGAACGGTTCTTTATCATCAGGTTGCGCACCGTACGGAGTGCCGCGCTCTTCCGTGCCGCCGCCCTGATTATAATATCTGTTGCCATAAGGCGTAAAGCCCGCGTTATAATAGCGACTGCGGATATATTCGTTAAAGTCTACAGGCTTATTGTTGCGGATAACGAACGCGAATATCCCGAACAACCCGAAAAACGAAAGTACCGCCGCCAGAATATAATGTTGCGGCCAGAACTTTTTAAACAGCGCGATATACACTGAAACGGTTATAAATATTTCGACAAGGCGCAGTATATAGCCGAACGCGCTTAAAATTTTGATTATCGTATTTATTGCGTTCGTATCGAAATTATTGACGAAATCCGAACCTGCGTAAATAACAAGCCCTTCGCTTGCGTTTAAGGTTAGCGTACCGCCTTCAAGATAATACGCGATATACGGGAAATAACTTAAAAAATTACCGATAAACGGTACTATAACCGCAACCGAAAACAAAACGCACGCCCACACGGCGACTTTTTCCGCAGTAGTGCTGAAAAACCGCGCTTTACCTATGATTTTACACGCTGTAAACATCCATAAGCACGGTATCCACGCAAAATACGCTTTTTCTACGCCCTGACTTTTCGCTAACTTATAAATACCGATAGAACGCAGAACGTAAAACGCAATATACACTGCTAAAATAATAAGCGCTACGGATAAAACCGCGCTTCTCGAAACCGAATATATCGATTCGCCCGTGGTAGTTTTAATTAAAATATTCAACTTATCCCCCCCTTAATAAGCGCGCGCAAAAATCACTTTGTGTTTAGCGGGTTTGCCGCAGATAGCGCACTTTTCGGGCACGCCTTCTTCATCGCACATAACGCGCGCGGTTGCTTGCGCCGTTTCTTTAACCTTGTCTTCGCACTCGCGACAGCCGCACCAGCCAGCTTTTACGAAATTTTTGCCTTCTACGCCCTGTATTATACCGTCTAAACTATCCGCTTCGACGATTTTAGCGTCCCGCCGTTTTCTCGAACTCTCAAGCATATCCTTTTGAATAGTCGTTAAAAGTTCCGACACCGCGCCGTCTATGCCGCAAAGCGGAACAGTGGATTTTTCCAGCGTATCACGGCGCATAATTACCGCCACGCCGTTTTCTATATCGCGCGGACCTATTTCTATTCTTATCGGCACGCCTTTCATTTCCCACTCGTTGAACTTCCAGCCGGGGCTCATATCGCGAACGTCCGTTTCCGCGCGTACGCCCGCCTTTTTAAGCAGGGCTTCCACTTCCGCGCACTTTTCCATAACGCCGCCCTTATGCGCGGCAACGGGAATAATAATAGCCTGTATGGGGGCGACCTTGGGCGGCAGTACCAGCCCGCGCTTATCGCCGTGCGCCATTATTACCGCGCCTATCATACGCGTGGAAGTTCCCCAACTCGTAGTGTAGCCGTATTTAAGCGTTCCGTCCTTATCCAGATATCTTATATCGAACGCCTTTGAAAAGTTTTGCCCCAAATAGTGCGAAGTGCCCGCCTGCAAACTTTTTCCGTCAAGCATCATGGCTTCCATACCGAAGGTCGCGACAGCGCCCGCAAACTTTTCCTTTTCGGTCTTTCTGCCGCAGAGCACGGGGATTGCCAGCACGTTTTCCGCGAACTCTTTGTACAGCGCGAGTTTATTCATCGTCTCTTCCATCGCCTCTTCTTCCGAAGCGTGTACGGTATGCCCTTCCTGCCACAAAAACTCGCTCGTGCGTAAAAACGGGCGGGTGGTCTTTTCCCAGCGCATAACGTTGCACCACTGGTTCATTAAAACGGGCAAATCGCGGTAGGACTGCACCCACTTTGAATACATAGTTCCGATTATCGTTTCGCTGGTCGGGCGAATCGCAAGCGGTTCTTCGAGTTTTGCCCCGCCCGCGTGGGTTACCACCGCCACTTCGGGCGCAAAACCTTCCACGTGTTCGGCTTCCTTGGTAAAATAACTCATAGGAATAAGCAGCGGGAAGTACGCGTTTTTAACCCCCGTCGCCTTAAACCTTTCGTCCATTTCGCGCTGAATATTTTCCCATATCGCATAGCCGTACGGGCGTATTACCATCGTGCCTTTGACAGGGCCGTAGTCCACGAGTTCGGTCTTTAATACCACGTCCGTATACCATTGAGCAAAGTTCTCTTCGATATCCGCGATTTCTTTTACGAATTGCTTATCTTTTGCGTTTGCCTGCGCCTTATTTTGTTCCATTTTTTACTCCGTTTGCGTTCTGCGCCTGATTTTTCGGTATATATCGATATAATATATCTTACTATACATTTTTACCACGGTTTTAAGCGGCGTGTCAAGTTTTTTATATTATTTTAGCGCAAAAGGTTTGAAAAAGGCTTGAAAAAACTTTCCCGATAATGTTATAATATATCGGTAATACACGGAAAACGCTGTTTTCCGATAAAATAAGGAGATTTATATGGAAGACGTTAAACAACTTACTGTAAACGCGATAAGGGTTCTGTCTGCGGAAGCCATACAAAAGGCAAAATCCGGTCATCCCGGTATGCCGCTCGGCGCAGCCCCTATCGGCTACTCTATCTTTACGAATATGGTATTCAATCCGAAAGATACCGCTTTCGATAACAGGGACAGGTTCGTGCTGTCTGCCGGCCACGCGTCCATGCTCGACTACTCGCTTTACTATCTTTTCGGGTTCGGTCTTAAAAAAGAAGACATTATGAATTTTCGGCAACTCGGCGCGCGCACGGCGGGGCATCCCGAATACGGCGTTTGCCCGGGGGTTGAAACCAGCACCGGTCCTTTAGGACAGGGCGTTGCGAACGCCGTCGGTATGGCGATTGCGGAAAACTATCTCGCTAATAAGTTCAATAAAGACGGGTTTAAAATCGTCGACCATTATACATACTGCCTTTGCGGCGACGGCTGTATGCAGGAAGGTATCGAGAACGAAGCGGCTTCCCTTGCGGGCTCGCTTAAACTCGGCAAACTCATACTCTTCTACGACGATAACGATATAACCATCGAAGGCAACACCGATATAACCTTTACGGAAGACGTTGGCAAGCGCCACGAAGCGCTCGGCTGGCAGGTAATAAAGGTAAAAGACGCGAACGATATCGGCGCTCTTAACCGCGCTATAAAGAAAGCCAAAGCGGAAACGGAAAAACCGTCCTTAATTATCGTAAAATCCGAAATCGGCTACGGCTCGCCCTTACAGGGTAGCGCAAGTTGCCACGGCGCGCCGCTCGGCGACGAAAATCTCGCCATCTTAAAGAAAAATCTCGGTTGGACGGCTGAACCCTTCGACGTTCCCGAAGAAGTGTTTAAGCATTGCAAAAAATTCGGGAACAAGGGTAAAAAGGCTGAAAAGGCTTGGAAAGAATTATTTAAGGCTTATTCCGAAAAATATCCCGAACTTGCAAAAGAGTACGCGGACTGGAAAGCGAAAAAGATGCCCGACCTTGCTAATATCGACGAACTCTGGAGTTTTGAAAAGGACGACGCGTCCCGCGGCTACGGTGCGACGGTTCTTAATAAACTCGCAAACTATATTCCCTTCCTTATCGGCGGCAGCGCGGATTTAGCGCCCGCAAATAAGAGTAATATAAAGGCGCGCGGCAGTTATTCCGCAACCGACAAGAGCGGTTCTAATATGCACTTCGGTATCCGCGAACACGCCATGGCGGCAATCTGCAACGGCATCTATCTGCACGGCGGACTTTTGCCCTACTGCGCAACCTTTGCGGTATTCTCCGACTATATGAAGAACGCTATGCGTATGTCGGCTATTATGGAACTCCCCATCACCTACATTTTAACGCACGACAGTATCGGCGTCGGTGAAGACGGACCTACCCACCAGCCGATAGAACATTTAGCAGGGCTTCGCACTATGCCGAATATGCGCGTTTACCGCCCCGCGGACGGCAGAGAAACTACGGCGGCTTGGATTTCCGCTATAACGGGCAAAAACCCCGCATGTTTGTTCCTTTCCCGTCAGACGCTTCCGATGCTTGACGGTTCGGGTAAAGAAGCGTTTAAGGGCGGATACGTTCTTGCCGACAGCGCGAAGAAAACCCCCGACGTTATCTTAATCGCTACGGGTAGCGAAGTAAATCTCGCAGTTAAAGCAAAAGCCGAACTTATTAAAGACGGTATCGACGCAAGGGTAGTTTCTATGCCCTGTATTGAAGACTTTGAAGCACAGTCCGCTAAATATAAAGAAAGCGTATTGCCGAAATCGGTCAGGGCTCGCGTAGCTGTCGAAGCGGGCGCAACCGCCACTTGGTATAAGTACGTGGGATTAGACGGAAAAGTCGTCGGTATCGACACTTTCGGCGCTTCCGCCCCCGCAGGCAAGTTATTTGAAAAATACGGCTTTACGGTAGACAAGGTAGTCGAAGCCGCAAAAGAAGTATTAAGTAAATAAGTTGAATTTAATAAAATCTCGTGTCCCCTTTTAAGGGAAGACGTTAAAGAGCCGCGGCGCTATATAGCGCCGCGGCTCTTTAACAAAGGGTTTCTACGCGTTTGCAAACTCGTCGTCAAACCCTAAACTTATACGAAGTGCCGCGTTGACTTTCTGCATAGTTAAGGGCGAAAGTTCGCCGATACGCTCTTTTAATCTTCGCTTATCCAGCGTTCTTATCTGTTCTAAAAGTATTACCGAATTTTTTACCAGCCCGAAGTCCCCTGCGTTTATTTCAATATGCGTAGGCAGTTTTGCCTTGGTCATCTTGCTTGTTATAGCCGCGGCGATAATAGTGGGACTGAATTTATTGCCAGTATCGTTCTGTACTATTAAAATAGGGCGCACACCCCCCTGTTCGCTGCCGACTACGGGGCTTAAATCGGCGTAATACATTTCTCCGCGTTTAATCATAAAGTCCTTTTGCGTAAACCGAATATCCTTACTTTATTATATGTAAGTTTAATTCTTTCACGCCACTTAATTTACAACACCCCGATTTTACCCGATTACTGATTTTTTATACTTTACAAATAAAAAATGGAATAATAAAAAAATAAACCCTTATATGCGTTTGCAGTTTATTAAAAAATGTGCTATACTACTGTTGCTAAAAACATATCCGCTTCGAAAGTATAAATGGATATATCGCCTGCGGCGATGGCGTTCGCCGACTTGCGTCGGCTCGGCTTAACAGGACTGTTATACCCATTTCAATCGAAATACAAAAATTATTGATTTTTTCGTTTGACAAGAAATTACAATTATATCTGCTTCCTTAGTTAAATGGATATAACAGTCCCCTCCTAAGGGACAGTTGTGGGTTCGATTCCCGCAGGGAGTACCAAATAAAAAACACCCTTTTGGGTGTTTTTTATTTGGTGTTTTCTGTGCCACTATCCAACACAGGTTCGGTCGTCATTTGATGGGCAATCCTGACGGGCAAAGTCTTGCCGAGAATGCCCTTTTAAGGGTTTCGGCAAATTCCCGCAGGGAGTACCAAATAAAAAACACCCTTTTGGGTGTTTTTTATTTGGTGTTTTCTGTGCCACTATCCAACACAGGTTCGGTCGCCATTTAACGGGCAACCCTAACGGGCATTTCTGGCGCGGGGAAACTATCCTAAAGCGACGTCAAGCGCCATCATTATAACAAACCCGAACATAACGCCCCACGTGCCGAGATGCGGGTTTTTTTCAAACTTTGCGTCGGGGATAAGGTCTTCCGCCACGACGAAAATCATAGCGCCCGCAGCAAACGCTAGCAGCCACGGCTGGGCTTTAATCAGGGTGGACGCTAAAAAGTACCCTATAACCGCCGCAACGGGTTCTACCGCGCCACTACCCATACCGAACAGGAAAGACTTTCCGCTACTGCCCGTAGCCTTTTGAAGCGGCAGAGATACCGCCGCGCCTTCGGGAAAGTTCTGTACCGCAATACCGATTGCAAGCCCCAAAGCCGCAACTGACGCTTCCTGCGTGCCGACAACCGCCGCCGCACCGAACGCAAACCCTACCGCCAAACCTTCGGGAATATTATGAATAGTCATAGCGAGAAACATTTTTATGGGCTTATTTAATGCGGACGCAGGACCTTCTTCCTGACTTATCCCCGCGTGAAAGTGCGGCACGACTTTATCCAGAACGACCAAGAAAAGCCCGCCCGCAATAAACCCTAATACGGCGGGTAAAAAATTCCACTCGCCGTAGTCCGCCGCCGCGCCCTCTATCGACGGAATTAAAAGCGACCATACGGACGCCGCAATCATTATCCCCGCGGCAAACCCCAAAAACAATGCGTTTGTTCTGTCCGAAATATCCTTTTTAAAGAAAA
>CAMORY010000045.1 GCA_946624395.1 uncultured Clostridia bacterium
CGTTTGTGCGAGGGCGCTTTCGTTGACGCTACGCAGGAAAAGACGATGAAAACTCTCATATACAACAAATAAAGGAGAACGGATATGCGTATTAAAAGAGGTGTAAACGGCGTTAAAAAGCGCAGAAAAATATTGAAACTCGCCAAAGGATATTTCGGCGGAAGAAGCAAAAGGTACAGAGTAGCGAGAGAAGCCGTAATGAAAGCGCAACTCTACGCTTATATCGGCAGAAAGGCTAAAAAGCGTGATTTCAGGTCTTTATGGATTGCGCGTATTAACGCGGCATGCCGTATAAACGGACTTTCCTACAGCAAATTTATGTTCGGTTTGAAGAACGCCGGCGTAAATTTAAACCGTAAAGTTTTAGCGGAAATCGCGGTTTCTGACGCTGCGGGCTTTACCGCGCTTTGCGAACAGGCTAAAGCAAACTTAAAGTAAAACGACTTAAAGCCTACGGTTTCGTAGGCTTTATTTTAGGTAAATAATGATAACGTCAAGGCAAAACGGTCTGATAAAAAGACTACGCGCCCTGCGCGATAAAAAGCAAAGGGACTTATCGGGCGAATACGTCGTAGAAGGCGCTAAGTCCGTCCGCGACGCTAAAGAGCGCGGTGCGGAAATTTTAATAATCGCGGCGACCGTTAAGGGCGCGGCGCTTATAGAAGGTACGGCTTTTCCGCTTGAAATTCTGTCGGACGACGTATTTAAATCGGTCAGCGAAGAAGTTTCGCCCCAAGGCGTTTTGGCTATCGTTAAAAAACCCGTTCCGCAGAAGATAATAAGCGGCAACACCGTCTTTTTGGACGGGGTGGCAGACCCCGCCAACGTGGGCGCGATAATCCGTTCCGCGGCGGCTTTCGGGTATAAAAACGTACTTATAGCGGACGGGGCGGACGCGTACGCTAATAAAGCGGTTCGCGCGAGTATGGGCGGAATATTCCGCGTCAACGTGTATTCGGGTACGAAAGAAGACATGCTTGCGCTTATTCGTTTACCGATAATAGTCGCGGATATGCACGGGGAAACGCTCGGCACGGTTTCCGTACCGAAAGAACATTGTCTTTGCATAGGCAACGAAGCGCACGGCGTTTCGGAAGAGTTAAAGGCGCTTGCCGCGCAAAAGGTTTCAATCCCTATGGAAAACGGTATGGAAAGCTTAAACGCCGCAGTCTCGGCGGGGATAATAATGTACGCGCTTACTTTCAATAAATAAAGGAGTAAAATTTATGTCAGGACACAGTCATGCGGCGAATATCGCCGTTAAAAAGGCGAAAACGGACGCCATTAAAGGTAGAATATTCACAAAAGTAGGCAGGGAAATCGCGGTCGCCGCGAAAAATAATCCGGACCCCAACACCAACAGCAAACTCGCGGACGCGATTGCCAAGGCGAAAGCGGTCAATATGCCTAACGACAACATTAAACGTTGTATCGCAAAGGCGGCGGGGGAACTTTCTAACGCCACTTACGAAGAATTAACTTACGAAGGGTACGGACCGGCGGGCAGCGCGGTAATAATCAAAGCGCTTACCGACAATAAAAACCGTACCGTCGATTTTATAAGAACGGCTATGCGTAAGCACGGGGGCTCTTTAGGCAACGCGGGCTGCGTGTCTTTCACTTTCACGACGATGGGTATAATCGTGGTTGAAAGAACGCCCGAACTTACCGAAGACGCGGTTATGGAAATGGCACTCGACGCGGGGGCGGACGATTTTATCGTAGAAGACGACGCGTTTGAAATCCACACTTCGGTCGCAGACTTCTCGTCTGTCAGAAAGGAATTAGAAGGCAAGGGGCTTAACTTTTTTGAAGCGGAAATCCGTATGGTTCCGCAGACGAAAATTACGCTTAATGGCGACGACCTTACCAAGTTTAACAAACTTATCGACGCGTTAGAAGACTTGGACGACGTGTCGGACGTTTATCACAACGTCGATTTGCCTGAAGACGAAGAGGACGAATAAAATAAAAGAATTGCATTTTTCCGTTCCGAAGGGTAAAAACCGTAGGGGCGGAAATTTTTTTGTTTTATCGACATAAAAATTTTTTATTTGCCTATACTTAAGATTGTCGGCGGTAAAACGGTTTTTCTAATATAAAAACCGCTTAAAAACACCGTCGCTTGATATACCGCACGACTTGCGACGGATTTTTCCCCGCATTTCTGGCGGGGAAAGGGGGCAAATTTTACGCCCCTTTTATTATTTTTTTAAAAATCAAGTTTTTTTGCGGTTTTTAGTGTACAATATTAAGGTACTGAAAATTTTTTACGGGAGATTGTTGTTATGAAAAAGAAATTATCCGCATTGTTAACTACAGTAGTGGCTTTAATTCTTGCCGTGATTATGGCAAGCGGGTGTTCGTTTGTAAGCGACAGTAAACAGGGCGGCGGCGCTGCCACGCCGAGCGATTCTCAAATAGCCGCGCAAACTGTAAATTTTGAAACTACCGACAAGCCGCGCAACATAGAAGACGCGTTTATCGACGCGGTCGCGCAAGTTAAACGCACTTCCGTGCAAATATTGACAAACAGCGGTTCCGGTTCGGGCGTTATCGTGGATTTGTCGTTTGATGAAACGGACGATAGGTACGACGCGACCTGGAAACATAGCGATAATATAATCTTTATCATAACCTGTCATCATATGGTTTCCACGACGGGTTCTTACGGCACGAAAGGCGTTGGCGTAATAGAAGTGCATCTTCCCGATGAAAACTTTGATTATGAGAATAGCGACTATATATTCAGCGGCTATATCGGGGACGACCGCCCGTCGGAATATAATTCGCAGGGCTACGCCATCACTTTAGTAGGCGGCGATTTCGAGTCGGATATAGCGCTTTTGAAACTCGACTTAAGCGTTGCCGCAACATCGGGCAATAAACTTTCCAAGGATAAAGTGCAGAAAGCGCAGATTCCCGACGATACTTATGACGTATCTCTCGGTGAAACGGTATTTTCTATAGGTAATCCCACGGGAACTATGCCGGGCTCTGTGGCGCGCGGCATAATAAGTTATCTTAACCGTTCCGTCAGCGTTGACGAGATAGGCGCGATGTCGCTTATGCAGATAGACGTTTCCACTAATCCCGGTAGTTCGGGCGGCGGGCTTTATAACCTGTACGGCGAACTTATAGGTATTACCAACGCGGGAAATACGAGTTATACCAACATAAACTTTGCTATTCCGTGCTATCTTGAAAACGAAAACGGGTTTGTGGAAATAGCCAAGCAACTCGGCGGCACTGCTACTAACGATAATTACGGCTACGTTTCGGGCAGAAAAACCAAACTCGGGTTCAGCGTTGTGGAAAATGACGACGACGCGGAAAATCCGTTCGTGTACGTTTCGTCCGTAGGTAGCGGAAGTCTTGCGTACAATCAGTTGCAGGCAAACGACATAATAAAGACTATATCCGTTTCGAGAAACGGGGCACAGATAATTTCGCAGTCGGTATCGACGCTTGCAGAATTTGCCGCCGTTATGGATACTCTTAAAGCGGGGGACGTTCTGACGATAAACGTCAGCAGGTCGTCCTGGGGCAGACCCACGCAGAGCAAAACCGCGCAAATCGAAATAAAAAGTTTCTGGTTCTGCGATACGGGCTATTATCCCGAATAAAAACAAATCTGTAATAACTTTTTGTTAAAACAGCACTCTTATGCGCGGCGCTTAAATTATAAAGCGCCGCGCATAATCTTTTGTAAAATGGTGCAATACTATTGCAATTTTTGTAATTATTTGGTATTATAATTGATAGTGCGTTTTATATATAATTATTTATATATATTTATTTTAATTTTTTTTGCACTTTAAGGTCAGATAATGAGTGAAACAAAAGTAAAAACCCCGTTTTTTTCCGCGGAACGGAAATCGAGAATATTTTTAAGCATACTCGTTGCCGTCGCGCTTTCTTTGATATTATTCGTCGTTGCGCCGCTCGATATTTTCGGCAACAACCTTGAAGAACTTAACTTTTCTTTTTCGGATATAAGTCTTATATTGCCGCTGTTTGCGCTGGCAAACACCGTGCTCGTCTTTTCTCTCTTGTTTTTTATTCCGCAAAAGGGCTACAGAGTTATGCTTGCGATTTTTATCGCCACGGGGCTTTTGCTCGTTATACAGCAGAACTTTCTTAATTTCAATATGACTTCTCTGCCGGGGGACAATATCGTTTCCGATTTGCCCGTATGGCAGATAGTTGTAGACAGCCTTATCAGGATAGGCGGGTCCGCTCTTGCCATTTATCTCGTAAAACGCAAAGACGAAAAGGGCAGAATAAAGTTTACCGCGGTTATCCTTGCGGTTATGATGTTCGCTATGGAATTCGTTTCCGCCGTCA
>CAMORY010000046.1 GCA_946624395.1 uncultured Clostridia bacterium
AAAACACGGATTTTCGTTGGGACGAAATTATCCGTGTTGCCACCCATTTTCATAAAAGTAAAAACTTTTATCTCTTTTCGGGTACTGTCATACCCTGCCGCTTTAACGCTCGGCTTTTTGCGTCAAAGGCTACTTTAATTTTCGCCCTTGCCCTCCGTAATCCATTCGGTAAAACCCGCTATTTGCTCGCACCGACCGCAAATTCTCTTAAAAACGGAAAAATCACCTACTACTTTACGTCAACGGTTTAATCTTAAATTTGTCTTTATCTTAACACGGAAAGCCCCCGTTGTCAACGATTTTAATCGTGTTTTTTAAAAATTCCCAGAAAATTTTTTTCTATAGAAATTCCGTCGGTATACACTTTACCGTCCAAAAGATTTATAAGTTTACCCTTAAACTGTAGACTAAATCTTTTGTTTTTTATGTTTAACACGATAAGAAGTTCGCTTGTACCGCTTTTTCTGATGAACGAATAAAACCCGTCCGAAACATACAGTTCTTTTATATCGCCGCACTTGAAAACCGAATTTTCCGTACGGATTTTACCTAAAAGCCTGTACCAGGACAGTATATCTTCGTCAATATTGTCCCACGCGAAATATCTTCTGTTTAACGGGTCGAAAAAGCCTTGCATACCTATTTCGTCGCCGTAATACACGCTTGGAACGCCGTACAAGGTATATTGCAACAGGCTTGCGGCTTTAAGTCTGAAAACCGCGGCGGCTTTTTCTTCGCCGCATAATACGATTTCTGCCATTTCCGTTTTTGATTTTCCATTTAAATCCGAATCGCTTACCGCGGATAAAAGCCGCGCGGTATCGTGCGTGGATAAAATATTCATTAAACAGTCAAGGGTTTGTTTGGGATAATGGTCTATCTGCGATTTTACAGTAGAAGAAAGCGCCGCCCCGTCGCCGTATTTTACGAACGATATTATGGCGTTTTTAAGCGGATAGTTCATAACCGAATCAAGTTCCCCGCCTAAAAAATACTCCCGCCGTACCCCGTAGGAAATTTTATTCGACGCGTCTTCCCACACTTCGCCTATAATTAAAGCGGTTTTGTCTGAAATTTTTACGCGTTTTCGTAGCGTGCGGACAAATTCGGACGGCAGTTCGTCCACTACGTCAAGCCGCAGTCCCTTAACGCCGAGACCAAGATAATGCGTTATAACGCCGTTTTCGCCGCAAATATAGTTGATATAATCCGAATTGCGCTTATTGACCGCCGGCAAGGTTTTGATGCCCCACCACGACGCATAATCGTTCGGATAGTCGATAAAATTAAACCATTGATAGTATTTCGATTTTTTGCTCTGATACGCACCTAACGACGGATAATTGCCGTACTTGTTAAAATACACGCTGTCCGCACCGACGTGGTTAAACACGCCGTCAAGTATAATTTTTATACCCGCCTTTTCCGCTTTTGAAATAAGTTCGGATAAGTCCGCTTCAGTACCAAGCATGGAATCGATTTGCATATAATCGCCCGTATCGTATCTGTGGTTAGAGTAGGCTTTGAATATAGGATTTAAATATATTACCGAAACGTTAAGTGCCTGTAAATAGGGCAATTTTTCGATAATTCCCCTGATATTGCCGCCGAAAAAGTCGTTATTTAACACTTCGCCGTCTTTATTCGGCAGATACACGGGGTCTTCGTGCAAGTCAGCGTGAATAACACGCCCCGCTACGTGTTTAACGTTCGCGTCTTCCGCACGAAAAAACCTATCGGGGAAAATCTGGTATATTATCCCGCCGTTTATCCATTCAGGAACGGCGTAATCCGTGGCAAAAACGGAAAGTTGGTAATCTTCGGGGCTGTCGGTAATTTCGCCTTTAAGGGCAGAACCGCAACCGACGTAAAGCCCGTTATTCAAATCAAACTTATACCAGTAAAGCCCCACTGAAAAAGAAGCGGACAATTCAAAATAGCCGCTTCTTTTTTCCATCGGTAAAGAAAAATCTTCTTTCCCGTCTCTGTGATATAAGAAATTTACCTTTTCAAAATCACCTTTAATCCTGAAAGTTATCCGCTTGCCCGCTTTTACCGCGCCTTTCGCGCTCTTGTAAAACTTGTCAAGCGGATTAAAAATGCAGTTAGTCATTATTTAATGGATTTTAAATGCCAGATTTTTTCAGCGTATTCTTTAATACTTCTGTCCGCGGCGAAAACACCCGCAGACGCTATGTTGTTAAGGCTCATTTTAGCCCATTGACGTTTGTTTTCGTAAACCCCGTCCGCCTTTTCGTGAATAGCGCAGTAATCGCCGAAATCGGCTAAACACATATACGGGTCGGCAACGGGGCTTCCCGTCAACAGGTATTGCACTATATCCGAAAAACTCTGCCCGTTAAAGCCCTTGTTCAGCGCGTCTAAAACGCCGATAAGTTTTTTATTGTTCACGTAGAATTCCGAAGAATTATACCCGCGCGCCCATAACGCGTCAACGTCTTTTGCCGTAAGCCCGAAAATAAATATGTTGTCCGCACCGCACGCGGCTAACATTTCGACGTTAGCGCCATCCAGCGTTCCGATAGTTAAAGCGCCGTTTATCATAAACTTCATATTGCCCGTGCCGCTCGCTTCTTTACCCGCTTGGGAAATCTGTTCGGAAATCTCGCTTGCGGGCATAAGTTTTTCCGCCATAGACACGCAGTAATCTTCCATATATACGACGTTTAATTTTTTTCTTATTGTCGGATTTTTCTGTATATCTTCCGAAATAGCGCAAATAAGTTTAATTATCTGCTTTGCAAAATAATAGCCAGGCGCTGCTTTTGCGCCGAAAATAAACGTTTTGGGGCGTTCAATAGCGTTTGAATTTTCTT
>CAMORY010000047.1 GCA_946624395.1 uncultured Clostridia bacterium
CGGCATATTTTTTGCTAAGAACAAAAGCCCGTTATTTATTGCTAAAAACGGCGAAAACGTTATGCTTGCGAGTGATATCATTTGTTTTAAAGGTTTTGCTAAAGAGTATTACGCGCTTACAGACGGCATTTTCGGATTTGCGAATAAAAACGGTATAAAATTTTACGACAGCATGGGCGAAACGGAAATAAAGCCTTGCCGCCTTGACCTTAACGAATACGAAGAGTTAAACAAGTATAAGCATTTTATGCTTAAGGAAATTTACGAAACCAAAAATGCCGTGAAAAATATTCTCGAATATTATTCGGAAAATAATATAGAGAAATTGTTTTCGGGCTTTGATGCGAGTAAAATAAAAAGGATAAAATTTGTGGGATGCGGAACGGCATATCACGCATGCTTACTTGGCGCGATAGCGGTGGAAGAAAAGACGGGGATAGAGTGTAGCGCGTTTGTGGCGAGTGAGTTCAGATATTCTAATCCGAAAATATCCGAAGATACTCTGGTAGTTCTGATAAGCCAAAGCGGAGAGACGGCGGATACTCTTGCCGCACTAGAACAGGCAAAAGCGAAAGGGGCGTATACGGTCGCCATAGTAAACGTGGAATACAGCACACTTGCAAAGGGGGCGGACGCATACCTTCCCATAAAGGCGGGCGTAGAAATTGCGGTTGCATCAACAAAGGCGTTCAGCGCACAACTCGTAGTACTTGAAATTTTGTCGGAAGTTCTTGCGGAGAAGTTTGGTTTAAAGCGCGCTACTCTTGATAGCGTAAGAAAGTTGTATGAGAATTTTGATTACGGCAACGTGAATAGTTATAAGCTTTTAGCCGATGCTTTAAGGTATAACGACAAAATGTTCATGATAGGCAGGGGTAGAGACTACTGTGTAGCGCAGGAAGCCAGCCTTAAGATAAAAGAGACTTCTTATATAAATTCAGACACTTATTATGCGGGCGAATTGAAACACGGATTTTTGGCGCTTATAGATGAAAACACGTACGTAGTGGTTTTCGCAACGCAAAAGAACGTTTTGCAAAAGACGTTGTGCAACGCTGAAGAGGCGCGAGCAAGGGGCGCGAAGATAATTTTATTCACCTGTTTTGATTTAGAACCGTCGGAAACGGAAAACTTTTACTATGTTATAAAGATAAAGGATATAGATAACGGGTTGCAAAACGTGCTGTCTATAGTTCCTTGGCAGATAATAGCCTATTATACGTCTATAAGCAAGGGAATAAATCCGGATAAACCCAGAAACCTTGCTAAAAGCGTAACTGTTGAATAAAAGATAATATGATTTAATTTGTAGGCGGAATAGATTTATTACGGACGCATATTTTTATGCGTCCGTTTTTAAGTAGAATAATAAAAACATAATCAAAAAATTGTTAAGTTTATTTGTCTTGACATTTTTTTGTAGTCATGAAATAATATAATCGATTAACTTATGAGAGGAGTAATAAAATGGAAAAAGTTTTTAATGCTTTGGACGGGCTTATAAATTATGCTATAAACAATCTGGAACTTGCCGCGAAAAACGTTGACTACGTTCGCAACGGGCTGTTGCGTATTCTTAATATCGATACGTATTGTCCGCCGGTTAACGCCGTTTATTGTGCGGAGACGCGCCCCGAAAAGCCGTTAAACGCGCTTTTAGACGTCTGTATCGAGAAAGGGCTTATTTTGGAAGACGAGCGCACAGCAACCGCCGACGCGGTAATGGGGGAGTTATCCCTTTCGCCTAAAGAAGTGGACGACAAGTTTAATTTATTGATGAAAGAAGTCGGCAGCAAGGCGGCGACCGAGTGGTTTTACGATTATTCGGTAAAAAGCGACTACGTTAAGAGAACGCAACTCGATAAAAACCCCCGTTTTGACAGCGAAGGGCTTATTATAACTATTAACAAGGCAAAACCGGAGTTCAGAGACGCCAAGAAAGCGGCAAGCGGAAATAGCGTTAAGGGCGGGTATCCTAAATGCACGATTTGCCACGAAAACGAAGGGTTTGCGGGCAGGAATAAGCGCACTTTGCGTACCGTGGATATAGAACTTGACGGGGAAAAATGGTTCTGGCAATTTTCGCCGTACGGGTATTTTTATCAGCACGGTATAGTGGTGAACTATTTACATACTCCTATGCACGTGGATAAGGGTTCTTTCAGAAGGCTTATGGATTTTGTGGATAAGTTTCCGCACTACTTTATAGGCAGCAACGCGGCTTTGGAAAGAATAGGCGGAAGCGTGCTTGCACACGACCATTATCAGGGCGGCGGCGAAATTCTGCCTATGCACAGGGCAAAAGCCGCTTATACGCTTTTTAGTAAGAAATACCCCGACGTTATACTTGAAGTTGTGGACTGGGCAAATACCGTTATCAGGATTGTTTCTGAAAACCGCCGCACAATAGAAGAGATAGGCGACGCAATCAGGGAAAAATGGGAAAACTACGAAGATAGAGAAAAAGGAATAATTCCGAGAACGGAAAAAGGACAGCATAACGCCGTGTCCCCGACAGTCGTAAAAACGGGCAGGGGCTACGAGATGAATATTATTCTTCGCAGTAATATAACGAGCGACGAATTTCCCGACGGTGTTTTTCACGCGCATCCGGAATTTCATATTATCAAAAAGGAAAGTATCGGGCTTATCGAGGCGCAAGGACTGTTTATTCTGCCCGGCAGGCTGGAAAAAGAGTTGGGTGAAATAGAAGACCTTATAGTAAAAGGTAAGCCTTTAACGGAAGAATTAAAAGAGTTTGGGCTTATATGTAAGGAAATAAAGGAAATTTGCGGGGACGATATTAGCGAAGAAAACGTTCGTAGCGCCGTGAAAAAAGAACTCGGCAGCGTTTGCAACAGGATACTTGAAAATACGGCGGTCTTTAAGGATAAAAAAGAAACGGTGGCGTTCGTGCGCGAAATGGGGTTTGAATTATGTTAAACTACGAGAGTTATGATTATAAGGTGTCCGCGTCGGGCAGAGTGAATATTATAGGCGAACATATAGATTATTGCGGCGGAAAAGTTTTTCCCGCGGCACTTTCGCTGAAAAATTACGTGTATATCAGGGCGAACGGCACGGAAAAAATAAATCTTCGTTGGGCTAATCTAAAGGAAGAAATAACTCTCGATATTTCCCGTCTCGAAGAGTATAAAAGCGTTAAGTACGCCAACTATATA